>JANWJI010000172.1 GCA_025449515.1 Nitrososphaeraceae archaeon
TACTGGTTTGGTCTAGATAAACACATTTACCATGAACTTATTGATAAAAAGACTTGCTATATGGCACTGAGCCTAGCTAATCCTGAAAAAACCTTCGTCTTACCAAAAGACAAGCTACACGAAATATTGAATGCACAGCCTACTATAAAGAGAGGCCAGGACGCGATACAGATAGGTGGATGTTGCGTATATCAGAAAAAGATGGACACTATGTTTTAAAATTAGATAACGTAGATAAGCCGTATGATATAAAACCCTATTTAAATTTCTGGGATCAAATAGATGATTTTAAACATAAACCAAGTGAATCATACAAAGTATTTCTCACGGGCTATACTGCACAGAATTTAGATATTTCCAAAAAATGCAAAATCTTAGGATGGAAGAAACAACCTAAAGGATTGACTCTCGGAGACTATGTCTTTGTGTATAATAAGGATACCAAGAGAATAGAATGTGGATTTCAAATAAAATCAATATCAAATAATGTTAATTCGCTTTGGTTGGAAGAAAGGGACCGGGGTTCACAGAACCTTGTCTATAAAGTTCGTTGGGATGCAGATTTAATATGCGATGCCCTTGATATAGATCACAAACAAGTTGAGCCATTCAAGTCCAACAAAAAATTGAAATTTCATATACTTGTTGCCGGCGACTCGCCTAATTCTCTTAGTAAGCAGATATACAAACCCTTTCGAGATTATTTGCTAAGTCATTGTAATCTAACTAGCAATATTACGGAGACCAAATGGCAATTTGACTTGAAAAGAGCTATTGATGATATCTTAGCTGTTGATACCAAAGATGAACTTGCCATAGAGAGAGCGATAATAGAACGAATACTCTTACATTTAAAGGCAGGAGAACACGTTATCCTGGTTGGGCCTCCTGGCGTAGGCAAAACCGACCTAGCCAGACGAATACTTAGGAAAGTAGGTAACAGTATTCTTGGCTACCCATTCTTGGAGTCTGTCGCCTCCGACGAATGGAGTAGGTACGAGGTTATTGGTGGGATTAAGATAGATGGTGAATTTCAAAAAGGATGTGTAACTAAAGCAGCTCGTAGTAAAAGCTGGCTGTTAATTGATGAGTTCAACAGGGCTAATATGAATAAGGCATTTGGTGAGATGTTCTTGGCAATAGAATATCATGAAATAACACTGCGATCTGGAGAAATTGCCGAGAACCATAATGTCCCTACCGTAGAGATCCCACAGGACTTCAGGATGATTTGTACGATGAATGATTTCGATAAAAATCTCTTACTAACTGAGTTATCATATGGTCTTATCAACAGATTTACATTCGTATCAATTACTCCTGATAAAGAAAGAGAAAAAATAGCTGTCAAAAATCGTATAAATGCGCAGCTAGGAAACGAGGAAATCTATGAAAAATGTATCGACCAAATTAAGGTATATTACAACTTCATTAAGTGTCATTTCATTAAGTGCGTTAAGTGTCATTCTGAATTAGGGCAAACTGATTGTGACACCAAACCCACAACATACACATTTTGGCAGCTCTGACTCTAGCCTAATATATTTTCGTAATATGTTTTGTTATCATATTTAGATCAAAGTCAAATACATCAGTACCTCTTGCATTCATCTGAAACATACTTTTTTCGGTATTTGGTAATCGCCTGAGATCTAATCTTATCTTTATTGTACCTGTTAGTTTAGATTCGAGTACCTTTATTTGCTGCTTTATTTCTTTTTTTTCTCTTCTTAGATCTTCTAATTCCGTACTATTATTATCCGCTATCTGAATTGGAGTACTAACACCTTTTACTATTGGGGGTTGTTGAGCCGATATAACAGGAATCTTTTGAGGTTTTTGTATTAACTGCTGATCAGATTGTTCTAACTCTGGTGAAGTTTCATTTCGGGTGGGTACGGAGTTATCTTCTATGACATTCTTAGTGAGGGTTTCGGACATGATGTCCGATTTGTTATATTTTCGTTTCAATCCGTCGGGTAAATATCTCTGTATCTGACGATCACTAATTAATCCACGTAATGCATTTCTTATGTGTTCGCTAATAATTGTATTCGGCAAGCCTTCCTGTTTTCCGATCTCAATCGCGTTAAGTATTTTTTCTCTGAGACTCTTACTACTTGCAACAATTTCTTCTACTGCATCCAGAAAACGTGGACTCAGATTTTTATTTTCGATTTGACTAACATTCTCTGCTATCATAATTGAGCAGCTTTGTGCGGCCGCACATAAAATAAAATAAAATGAAATAGTTATTTTTCTTTTAGCACCATGATGTCTAAAATCACATTACTTCGGAAATGTATTATTAATGGCTTAGAACAATTCTAAATAAGTATAAACTGTTATTTACTGACGCGGTTCAGGATCGATCTTTTGAATCATTTGACATAACATAAATTGTGCATACACGTACGTAGAATAACTTGGCAAGGATATAAGCATCTTTCTTCATATAGGAAATCGATGATGCTATTCAGTGTGGTCGAATATGTTGGCACAACAGAAACATTCCTATTTAATTGCAACATCCTTTATCTTTATGTGTTACCCTGTATACCGAATCAAGGCTCGCACTATCTATTTCGGCTCAAGGGCACTGGCCCAATTAAAACACAAGGGGGTGGACATATAAAATTGAAGGCGTATCGTAAGATGGGCGATTCAGACACTCCCAATAGGAATGACTTGGAAATGTCACTCCAGATTTCTGAAATGAGGGTAATGGATTTCAGATGAGAGCTATTGCAATCGTTCCTGGTAGACCGGAGACCGCAGGCGTGATTGATCTACCAGAGCCACCATATTCCGACGGCTCAGTGTTAGTTCAGACGCGGTTGATTGGCTTGTGCGGCACCGATCTCGAAATAGCCCTCGAAGGATATGGTGTCCCGCCGCCTGGAGAGGAGCGGCTAGTCCTAGGACATGAATCTGTAGGAGAGGTGATAGAGGCTCCTGAAGGGAGTGGTTTTGAGTCTGGAGATCTAGTGGTCGGCATTGTGCGGCGGCCAGATCCGTTACTATGCCCGGCCTGCGCAGCCGACGAGTGGGATATGTGTCGAAACGGGCGCTTTGTTGAGCGAGGGATCAAGGAATACCATGGCTACGGGTGCGAACGCTTCCGCATTGATCCGCGTTTTGCCATACGGATCGGCTCACAATTGGGAGACCTAGGTGTCTTGCTCGAGCCTACGGCTGTAGTGGCAAAGGCGTGGGAGCAAGCTGAACGAATTGGTTCGAGAAGCTGGTTCGAGCCTAGGATCGCTCTGATCACCGGAGCAGGGCCAGTTGGGCTCCTCGCTGCACTGTTAGCACGTCAAAGGGGTCTAGAAACACACGTCGTTGATCTGGTCGACGAGGGCACAAAGCCCCGTTTGGTGGCTGACCTTGGTGCTCAGTACCACAATGAGCCTGTAGTCGATTTGCAGATTGAGCCGGATGTCGTGATCGAGTGCACCGGTGTAGGCAAGGTAGGTAGGGATGCAGCATTACTGGCGGCGCCTGGCGCAATCATTGCCCTCGCTGGATTTTCCAATAGCGAGCGCTTGGTGGAAGTGAGAATGGACGCAATGACCAAGGCGCTTGTGCTTGGAAATAAGGTGGCATTCGGGACGGTAAGCGCAGCCCGTCGACACTACGATCAGGCTGCCGAAGCACTTGCGAAGGCTAAACCAGACTGGCTCACTCGGCTCATCACACGACGCTTGGCGCCTGAGGATTGGCCTAATGCACTCGATAAGTGCGAGGAAGATATCAAGGTTATCGTCGACATGACTCTAACTTAGTAATAAAGCAACATTTTTGGAAAGCCCTCGAATTCTTACTCGTTTACCAACAATAAGAATAGACCATTATCTTAAAATACTTTAAACTACCATAAGTATCCATCTTTGCCATAAATGTTGGCATTTCCCTTGTTAACTTGTTAATTTGACTTGCTGTTACTAATGAATAAGGTCTTGCGACATCTTGTTATAACTGATTTATGACTGTATTCTTATTATCAATCCAACTAATTCTTGTTAAAATTGTGTTATATGTCTTGATTTATTTTTGGTATAAGCCAACTCACACTGAATAGTTACGTATTAGTAACTCCTTATGGCCTGAACGCCTTGTCGCATTTGAATTGATACTTCGCAATGCATCTATTTCGAAAGTATTATTAGCAAAGTTAGAGTATAGTTCTCTTATAAGCGGAGTATCCGAATCCATTAGACTGCTACGCCCACTAATACTTACAATTTAATTTTATTATTATTACTACGAACCTTTTAGTAAATATTTAGCTGCTATACTAAAAGGAACATGAAATGTGAACTTGTCTGTCTTTGGATCGTAAATAGCATAAATTGATGATAAATCTACATTGTGATAACTCTGACTGGTTGCCTTATTACTTACATTAACATTATTTGCTAACATAACTGGAAAGTCAATTCTAGTTTTATTGCTTTGATTGCTTTCGCCACCACTTATATGCGTAGCATTTGCCTTTACTCTAATATCTGTTGCCGATATATTAAAGCCTAATAGATTATACTTCAGATAAGGCATTGTGAATTCTGAGGGTCCTGACTTGCTAATTATTTCGCGCTTAAGAGTTTCATTTGGAAAAATCTGTTTCGCATCGATTTCTATCTGATGTTCAAATGGATTTTGAAAGTTTAAAGTATTGCCTTTGAAAAGGCCAAACAAATCATCGAATTTGACTGATATATTCATACTGCGGTTATCAAAACTGATAAGCTCAGCATCTGCGACTTGTACTATTGGCCAAATACTATGAGTTAGGGATAATAGTGGGAGTAACAGCAAGAGTAATACTAACAAACGGCAAATCTTCATGGGATTACAAAATATTTGGATAATTGTGCTCCAGGCTAGAAAGAAAATTCTTGACAACGTCTTGAGTATCCTATATTCGGCATTATTTGGAGAGAGATTTTGGATCATTAATGTTAATTTACATAATCTTCAGTACTATTAATCGATATCTTAATTTGGAGTCCAGTGGTATTATATCGGTTTCAAAGACAATAAAATACGATAAAATCTAAGCAAGTCTTGATTATGTTGTTTTTATAGCCATTCTTTTTTTGGATCTTTTGAGTTCTGCTTCATTAATCAGAATTACAAAGATCTGACCATTACACTCTGTTACGGATTTTAGACAATATCCACCATTAGCTAA
>JANWJI010000173.1 GCA_025449515.1 Nitrososphaeraceae archaeon
GCAAGGATAAAAATAGAAGATATAAGGTATTTATTCAATTGCTTGTGATAATTATCAGTAGGTATTACTTATAAAGTATATCCGATGAATAAATATGAGACAAGATTTGCCAACGCATTATTTGAAAAATAGAAGGGATAGTGTCGCAAGACATCATCACGATTCATTTCTTCATCCAATTCATCCATTGTTTTAGTCCACAACTCAGAATAAAGATTTGCCCTTTCTTTATCTGTAAAAAGCATTCCCAAATTCAAAAAAAGATCCTTCAAATTCATAATTTTGACATTTGAATTATCGAGTCTTGCCCTTAAAACATCAATAACAAATTCTCCAAATACTCCTCTCTTCCTATAATTTGTATATAATCTTGATGCAAAGACATCATAGGAGGAAGGATTATCTTCAACACTGATATCTAACATATTGTATATTTGCTCTTCAGCCAGCAGCTTTTTTCTTGATTTAACGCTTTCTAAAATCCAAGCAATTAAACATCCTGATTCAGTATACTGATAACGGTTAGTAATCGTAGGTCCTCTGGATGCCCGGCTAGGTTCTAATTGTTCTATTAATTCTAACTTTGCCAAATTATCTACTTTGGCTTCAATGCCATCCAATGTAGATGATATTTTGTTATGACGGCTTTTATTTCGTTTCGAGAATTCTTTGAATTCATTAATAAGTGGTAAAAAATGGTCGATCAAATACCCAGTGAGTTCCCATACGGTAAATGTTTTAAATTCTGGATACATGTCATTATGCATAGTAGAATATTTGAGAATTTCTTGGTACAAAAGTGCATTATAGGTACAATTTCCATCTCCTCCTCTTTCACAAATTGAACTAATACTAGGGATTTTTTTCATGGTACGCTCCATGCATGGAAGCTCTCAATCAGAACGTTTCATTAAAGTTCTCCGAGTATATACGTTATGGATGGTTTTGAAAGTATAGAAATTCGGAGAGTTCAGGCTTTACAGGGAGAACGATCCTTCACCCTAGTCTTGCCCAAGGAATTTGTGATAAGATTGGGAATAGGAAAAGGTGATTTCTTAAAATGTAGCGTTGATGGTAAGAGGTTAGTGGTACAAAAAGTGGAGACTTGATCAAGTTGTTTACACATTGAGTGAGGTTTTTGTAATGATACCAACTACCGATGCTGAAAGGTTTATAGATTTACAATTAACGGACGAAATAAAGAAAGAACAGGTAGTGACATTTTTCAAGCTGGATAAACGGACTAATAATTTATTCCTAAAATTACATCATATTTATAGGCAAAAGCGGATTATATCTCCTATTTATGAAGGCCCCAAATGGAATGAGACAGTAGATACTCTTGTTAAAAAGCTAAGGCAAAGTGGAGTAAGCGCACCACATATTGATCTCATAGATGATGTATTAAATAATAATTATGATATTGTTTTGGGTATAACAGAAGCTGGGCAAGAAGATCAGGTTAATGATAGAGATGAAAATGGGAAACGACCCAGAATAGTTAAGATTAGAAAATATACAGGAAATGGGACGTTACCATTACATGAATCTGTAGTATTCAAAAATGGTCAAACTGCATTCATTTCATTAGACGAAAATGGACAGCCAAAGTATGAAATAGAAATGAATCGGCCTGGCATGATATTGCATCCAGCAGATAATCTTGATTCTCAGAATCCTTTACCCTACATATTCGAATCGCCTGACGAGCTTAATCAATTCCTTGAAAGAGCTCGCAATCAAACATTCGGTTCGCTCTATCTAAAGACCAAACTGATATATAGAAAATACGTAAACATAGAAGATCATCTTCTTTCCATACTTTCAGCTGATACTATCTACAGCTATTTCCAAGACAAATTTCCGACGCTTCACTATAATATTTTTGTGGGAGATAATGGAAGTGGTAAGAATTCAGCGCTGCTAGTATATAGGCATCTGGGCTACCGCGTATTCTACGTAGTATCAGCAAGCGCGCCAAATTATTTCACATTCTTAGGAGATAAAGAGGAATGTCAAGGAACTATTGCAGAAGATGAGGCTGAAGATATTGGATACAATAAGGAAAAGCAGAAAATATTAAAGACTGGATATGCATCAGGTGGAAACGTACCTAAAGTAGACTTGACGTTTGGTCGAAAACAAGAGTCGTATTTAACTTACTGTATGAAGTGGCTGGCAATGGAAGAGCTACCAGATTATAAAAAGATCAAGGGAATTCTGGATAGATCATTTGTCTTTAGGTTCATAGTTGGCGATGTCGAATATAATATAAAGGATGTAATAAAATACGCTGGAGATTCAAAGTTCAAACCTCTTCATGATGAATTAGTCGATTTGCGCAAACTGCTATTTGCATTTCGAATGATCCATTACACCGATGTCATTCCTGATCTGAACTTGAATGTTAAACATAGAAGTGCCGAGCTTACAAAACCAGTCATGCGGTTATTTAGCAGTCGAAACGATGCTCCTGTAGTATTAGATGAAATTAGGCGCGCGCTATCTAAAATCATATCCGAAAGAAATGAACTAAAGAGGAATTCAATCGAATCGAAGTTACTGGAGATAGTTAATAATCTAATTGAAAGAGATGGTGCAAATCCCAATGGATCGAATGACTTGAAATCATATACATTTTATAATGAAGATATTTGGGCTGAGGCCAAAACAGCGATGAACGGTCTAGACTGCCCATTCAAACAAGAATCATTTTACAGTGTAGAATTCGGCACTATATCGCACAAATATATCACATCTATCTATAAATCAAAGTTCAAGGCTGAACCATTTATAATAGGAAGCGGTAATGAGACCAAAAGAGGACTCCGATTTTCGAGAGAGGTTCTAGACAGACTAGTGATTCATTATGATGTTCCAGACGAAATAGTGATCCTAGACCAAACTGATAAACCAGAGAGTAAGGGATCTGCGACAGATGCGACACTTGCGACACATTATGGGAACGGAGACGTGCAAAATGGGTTGATGGATGATGGTAATAGAAATATTAGATCATCAGATCCTGTTCCATCAGCTATTAATGTTGAACCTTGTGCCGAAGCCGAAGCCGTTGCGACACGGATAGATCTCATTCCTGAACATGAATATGACAAAGATACAGGTGTAGTATGTGATAATAATGAATCTATCGATAGAAATGATAATAAATTAGGTACTGAAATTAATGAAAAAGGGGCACCTCCGTCCCCTACATGTGTCGCATCTGTCGCAAGTGTCGCAGAAATAGATGATAATACTGAATCCTCATCGCCAGTGGATCCGATCTTAGATAGTGAGAGAATTAATGAAAAAAAGACCCCTCCGTCTTCTAAATCCGTCGCATCTGTCGCAAGTGTCGCAGACTTACATAATTCCGATGCCGCACCGTCTGCAATAGGAAAGGTAGATTTGCCTGTTCTACCCTGCCTATGGTGTGACTATAAACATCATATAGAATTTGATCTAGGTAATCATCTCCTGGCAAATCATAGAGAGCAACTATTGAAATTACCAATAGGTAAAGGCTCAATGGATATTCGAATAGACTATGCTATACAACAGATAAAGAGACAGATGGCCGCGCAATACGACGAGGTTGACGAGGAGGACGATGGCGTAGTGGAGGATAATGATACGGATGGAGTCGAGTAGTCATGCATCACAATCAGAAATATCTGAAAATGTGGATTTTATTTTATCTCATTTTCAAGAACCTCTCTTTCCGAGAAAAATTATGACCAAACGGCTAGGTTATCAGAAAGAAGTATTTAATAAGGAAGAACTATTGAAATATTTCGAGTCTTCAGATTATGAAGATTGTCGAATCAATGCATATCCTCCATTTACAAATTATCAGGGGATTAATCGAGTCCCACCAAGTTTCGTGATGATAGATCTAGATCTTAGAGATTTTGATAATGTGCAAATCAATCTAGATAAAGGATTAGATAAAATTCTTAAAAGAATTGGCGCCCTCACACGAGGCTATCCAACTGTATTGTGGACTGGAAATGGTTACCATATCTATCAGCCAATGGATGGATTCATTCTCGAAGAAGAAGATAGATTTGCAAGACTGAGAGAGCCTGATGGAAAGGATCTGACATCTAAATTCATGCAGTTTGCAGAAGAGTTTTTAACGAATAAGAAAGAAGATCCTCAACATAGACCATCCATAAATTCATGTTTGGTTAGGATTCCAGGAACTATAAATTCGAAATGCGCGCAGGAAGTTAAAATAATACAGCAATGGAATAATCAAAAGCCTGCGATAAATTATCTATTGCGCGATTTCAGAAGATGGCTCATAGATGAAAAGCTTGAACGATCCAAGTACGCTAAGCATGCACGCGCTCAGGACACAAATTCAACTACGATTTGGTGGATTGAGAAATTACTACAGACTCCATTAGATGATTATAGGAAATTTACGGTGTGGCGAATACTGGCGCCTTATCTTATTAATATTAGAAAATATTCTGCTGATGAGGCTTTCCATCTTATGAGGGATTGGCTTGACAGATGTAGTTCTTTAAGGCGATTAGAGTTTAATCCTAATTATATGATCAAATATAATATTAATACTGCAAAGAGGGGTGGATATCTACCTATAAGTCTGCAGAAGTTAAAGATAGAAAATTCATACTTGTATAATGTGTTGGGCTAAATCTTAGGCAGATAAACGAACTCCCATATTCATGATCCGGATCAGACCTAAATCGGACAATAAATCAGATCCGGTATAAATATATCGAAAAATGTCTCTTCTAATACAGATATGCAGCGCGCCAGATTATAAACATTATACAAAATGGGATATCTGATATATATACCGACGTCTTTGGTATGCATAGAAAATGAATGATAGAAATTAAGTGCATGTCTATCTAGAGGCGCGCGCCAAATATAGCAATTCAACAACTGTGAGCTGCTGAATTGAAGGACCATTACAAACTCAGCAATAGATCTGCTTGGAAATATATCTAAGGATTCACCTATCCACATCCGACCTGATAAATGTATTTGATCTTATTCTTCGAAGAATGGTCTAAACTGAACATCATAACCAGGAGAGTTGTTTGCAAACTGCTTTATCGTGATCATTTTGCATATTTTATCTTGCAACTCGGAATGTTCACTCAATTTCTTTTTACAAATAGGACATAATGCCATATACATTACAACATAACAACAAATTAAGAGGTATTTATTAGATCTATTACATAATTAGAAGATTAGCTAGGCTAGACTTCGAACAGGAGTTATTAGTATACTTGGAATACCGGCAGCTGATACGACTGCTATACCCCAAATTTAAGAATTTATAAGAAGTTTCTATTGTTGTGGAGATCCAATTCCAAGTAAATAATTTAGAGCCTTTCTAGTGATCGCTATAGTCAAAGATAGATAGTTACAAAACATAAAAATAGTCAGAAAAATTCTAAAAGAATGAGCCGGCTCTAATGCGAATATCTTTGGGTTTATCAAAATCAAAAATATCAATGCGGTCGCTATTGTTCTCATTCTTCTTTGTTACGATTCTTATTATCACGTCTGCATTCTCGGTAATATTAATACCACATGCCTATTTCTATGCTAATGCTGCTTATACCAAAGCTGTACCAGCAGCTTCTGGACCCACAATTAATGATCCGAATTTGAATTTGAAAGCAGAGTTAGTCTTTAAAGGACTTAAAATACCGACCAGTATGGCGTTTTTGGGCCCTAATAACATTTTGGTCCTAGAGAAGAATTCGGGAAATGTACTTAGAATCCTGGACGGTAATCTTATAAAAAACCACTTTTGCATGTAAATGTACCGACCCAATTTCTAGAATGGGGTTTACTTGGGATTGCAATCTCAAAACAAACAAATCCTGCTAGTGATGATAATAGTGGTCAAGTACATACCTACGTTTTCCTCTATTACACTGAACCTACCGCAAATCCAAGAGTTTCAGCTGGTAACCATATTTACAGATATGAATTAGTGAATGACCAATTGATAAATCCTGTAGATTTATTAAATCTTCCTTCTAATGCACCTGACCCCCTTGTGGAAAGTAATCATAATGGTGGTAAGGTGCTAATAGGACCAGACAATAACGTATATACTGTCATAGGCGATGTTGGAAGTCATGATGGTCAGGCTCAGAACAACAAGAATGGTAAAAAGCTCGACGGAACAAGTGGTATATTAAGGATTACAAAAGACGGCCAACCAGTAGTACCAGATCCATTAGGAACTCAAGATCCCACAAGAGTGTATTATGCATATGGCATCAGAAATAGCTTCGGTATGGATTTTGATCCTGTGACAGGCAATTTGTGGGATACTGAAAACGGACCTACATATGGTGATGAGATTAATTTGGTTAAACCTGGATTTAATAGTGGTTGGAATCAGATAATGGGTGTTTGGCAGACAAATGGTCCGTTGCAAGGACCAGTTGTAGAAAGTCCTAAGGATTTGATAAACTTTGGTGGCAAGGGAATATACAGATCTCCTGAATTTGTCTGGAATCAGACTGTGAGGCCATCAACATTAAAATTCTTAAATTCAGACAAAATAGGAAAACAATACCAGAATACGATGTTTGTTGGTGATGTAAATACTGGCAATTTATACAACTTTAAGTTAAACGAGGATAGGACAGGTCTTTTGCTTAGTGGCGCGCTTCAAGGAAAAGTAGCAAATAGCCCAAATGATCTTAAACCTGTAATATTTGGACATGGATTTGGTACAATTACCGATCTAGAGGTCGGACCGGATGGATTTCTATACGTTCTTACATTTGATGGTACAATATATCGGATAGTACCTATAACAGGATGAAAACAAGAGAAAATAATGTGGCTAGCTGGTCTTTATGTACATATAATTAGTACTTCCATCATAGCTCAGATCAGACATCGGTATTACCTTAAACCCATTATCGTGTAAATATTTCATCTCCGACGCGAACAAAGTGACATCAGTACTTGACGACCCTTTTGAGTCATCTATACTATGATATGCAACTATTGGGATAGCGTCTACAAAACCCTTCTTATTATTGTAAGCAGTTTGTGAATTAACTTGCCCTATAAACTTTTGAAATATTATTGGGTCATTGTGAAGATAATTCTGATCCCAAGCATTATGACTATCTTCTCTAATAGAATATCTATTTGCATAGGTTAATGTTCCGCTATCGTCATATGTTCTACAATCTGCCTGTTTATGAGTGGCATAACCGTCACAGTGTAAGAAGAATAAATCAGCAAAGCCATTATCTGCAAATCCATAGTATTTACTAATCATATTTATTACAGTAGGATTATTCCATGCATCCCCATGCACAGCTGCAAAAATATTAGGGTTAATATCGTGATTTTCCAGGCATTGTTTTGAGCCACCAATCTCAAATTCTAAATCTTTTGGAGCTAATTGGTTAAGGTCTCTATGTGTCATTCCTTTTGATTCTATATCCTGACCATCTTGTTGTAATGCCAGTATGTCATCCCAGCTCATACGCGGTAGTTCATTGTTATTAGCATTGATATTGTTACTCTGCCCACTACTTTTACTACTATCATCGGGAAAGCTACAAGTTATAAAGAAACTTGCTTTAAATCCATATTGGTCTAAAATCGGTTTTGCGGTTATAATTTGACTTTTTGTAGTATCTCCAAAAGTCAAAATCACTATTTTGCCATTGTAAGTTGCCGGTACATTCACACGATTCTTAATATCCGTTCCCTTTGTATTAGTAGCTTTATGAGATGAGGCTGATGCTTTATCTTTATTGATAATGTTAAGATTGTTATTATTGTTATGATGATGAGTCTTGCTAAATGCTAGCCCAATTTTTTTAAGACTATAATCAGTATTACAATTTAATATGGTGAATCCTAGTATAAAAATTAGGATCAGGCCTAAAAACACGAATTTGAAGCCATAAGTGTAAAAATTGAAATGAATATTTGCTGGCATTTGACATCGTTTATGGATGAACTTTTTAAGGGTGGACCATATTAGTATTTTTTGAAATACAATTCAGACTCTTGTAAAAGAAGATTTTTTGAATCTAACTACTTAAAAATGTAGAATTGATTTTCTCACGAGATGTGTCTATTCAAAACAAAAATTTCATCATAGTTGTCATTTCTACCTTGCTTAGCATTTGTATTATAGAATTACTCTTTCCGTATTGCCGATGAATAAAGATGGGATTTTAGACGGCTTCACTTGTGTTAAGGCCTGCCTATCGTGAGACTTTTAATTGCACCTTTCAAATTTTTATAGCTGTTAGAAAATCTAAGCAAAAAGATAGAGCATTATTTTCCCTAATTTAAATATAGTAAATAATAATCAAACAATTAGTATCACGAAATATACACTTAATAAATCAGTTAGCGCGATTATGCCGCGTCTAGCTATGGCTATGTCTTTACTTCTCCTACTATCCAGTATATCATTGATCTCTATATTAGGTCAGACAAATGAAATCATAGCCAAAAGATGTACCGGTGAAAGTAGCAGTGATGACCAGTCCTCATCACCGTCAGCATGTAATTCTCAAGATTCCAATTCCCATACTCATCCTCCATCTGGAAATGATGGCAATGGAGAAGTTATTCCACTGAAACATACAAAAAAGTATTTTAATCATGAGAGTCATGATGGAGATTCAGAAAATGATACGCCATTTGCCTTACCATTTCCATAGATAGTTAACATGGTTAAGTAAAGTATTATAAATCTTCTAATGCCTGTTATCTTTTGTGTCAATGATATAATAATGGATATAAAAACGCATTCGATGGAATATCAGAAAATAAAAAATAGAATTGATAGTACTAGGAGATGGAAACTAATCGTAATTAGATTATCTGAAAAGACAGAAATGAAACATGTCGGTTGCATGGTTGCATCAGAATATGAATGAATCTGATCATGTCCACTACTGTGATAAATGCAAACATTGGTATGCATGTGAGCTAATTGAATTTAGATGTGAATATGTTTCAAATTCTGTAACTAGCCACAGAAAACACCTTGCTTCAATGTCTATAGGCAGTGATAAGATTAAACAGCTCTGACTTCAGAATACGTGTCCTGCTAAACAACTGAACTTGCACTTCTATCAATGGTATTAAAATATCATTTTAAGATAGGTACTTGACAGAATTTAGGATGTTACTAATACTAGTTAGAAAGACTCTCTTGCACTCAATTACTGACCCCTGGAAAATATAATAGATCATAAAATGCATTCAATGGTAAGTAAAATAAAAAAGATTGATCAAGCAAATACTAGTCTGATGTAGGAGATCTCGTAACAATGAGCCTGCAAAAATTGAAGGCATGGGTTTAATAATTTAATACGATAAGCCTGCAGTCTCGAATAACTAGTTATTTATACCTGTCACAATTAAGTATAACTACAAGCTATGCAGAAGAAGAGAGCTACTGTAATATTATCTGTAGGAGCAATATCACTAATATCTATATTGATAACAGTAATATTAACACATATCATGACATATTCTCAGAATAGTAACTATAACAACGTCAATGTTGGATCTTTTAGAGCTCCTTCCGGTGGTCATTATAGTGTAGTAGTAGCTATGCCTTTCCAGACGTATCAAGATCCCATTTATGGGATAAAGATTCAATATCCATCCAATTGGGAAAAAATACATCTCGGTAAGAATTTTATTGTAGGTTTTGTATCCAATTCTCAACATGATTCAGGGGTATTAGAGAATGTAATGATAACTGCTACCAGATTATCTTCCACAAATACCTCTTTAAACAATTTTGGCAATACAAGAATTTCGGCACTTGAAACACAGTATCGAGATTTTCATCTAGTAAGCTCCGGTTCTTTTATAAGCTCAACAGGCTCACCACTCTTTAAAATAGAATTTACGTACAGAGATGGCATTCTACCGATTACAACAACTGAAATATGGTCATTGAAAGGTAAGGAAGCCTTTATGCTCCTAGCTAATACCGATACTTCTGAGACTTCAATTTATATGCCTATATTTCAAAAGATGATAAATTCATTTAGTTCATCTACTTCTACAACCACATTGCAACAAATGAAGATACACAGTATATGAAAAAATCAAATGGATGGATAGATAACTCCTATAGTTTAGGCAATTCTTTTAAAATAGCTATTTAGCCATCCGCATTTTGCCAATTAACCAATTGGAAGTACATACTCGAGATCTAGTTCATGATAGTAATTATGATATTGTTGTTTTTCTGATTGCTGTATTCGATGCATTTTCATTTCTAGTTGGAACGCCGCATATCTTTGATTCAGTAGAATTGACTGATTTGTCACCAGAATCGCATACTGCAGGTTTCTCTCCTAGAACTAAATTTGAGTGAATGCTGGTGTTAATTCCTAATACTATCATAGCAAATGAAAAAATAACAATACCTGAACTAATTCTAATTTTATCTATTCATATAGAGATGATTATTCATTCAGAGGTAGCCTGTAATTTGTTTGCAGCAATCTGAGACTATAACTTATTTATATATTACATTTTTCTAGGCTTTGTAGAAAACATTCTTTTTATAGTTCCGTCAGAGCTTTCTAGAAGTACTATAGACTATGTATATTGAAGGAATCTAAGTATGCTACACTAGCATTTACAATATATCGTGTATTGAGAAATTCAAGAATACCGCTGTTTCTTCATCGAAAGAGCAACCATATATTTAGCGTATGGCAGCACATGGTATTGCTTACAGTACGACAGTATGAAGGTAAGAGTTACAGGATGTTTGCAGAATGGCTAGTTGTTGTACTTACTGACATAGGTGACATTATAGCTTACAGACATGGGTTACATCTCTGTCAGGAAGTGTATCCATATACAAATCAAAACAAGGTTTAATCTAATACATGAGAAAGAATGGACTGGCGACACCATATGTAATATTTGTAAGAGATATGGTGTATCCAGAAAGACTTACTATAAGTGGAATAATAGATACAAACAGAAAGGGATTGAAGGACTTCTAGACGTCTCTAAAAGACCTCATACTCTCAAGTACAAGAAGTAATACTACTTACAAAATTATACGCAATTGGCGTCTCATGTTCTTGTTAAGGCGACTAGATGTATAGAATATTCTTAGAAAGAGGTATGGCCGAAAGTGTGCCGTAACTGTATTGCATGCTTCTGCAAGTATATTGTATAATTTGACATCATGCATTATCTTTAGTAGTACCGAAGGACCTTTTCCTAAGTGTGCTATAATAGTAAAGTCTTAGGATGATTGGAAAAATCAGGCTAGGTCAATTCACCGGCCACAAGTGTAGATTCCTCTGGTATTGTAAATATCTCAGATTACAGTAATAATGAAATTCAAAAGCTCAATGCAGTAGCAATACCATTACAATGGTGGTTTTCTTATTAATAATGAACATAATAGATATTAAGTTCAAAGCAGGCTGCGGTCTTAATGATTGATCCGAGCCTTTTCATACACCCGAGCATTGCTATCCCAGCTACTTCGCTCGTTCTTACAGCCTTTGTTCTCAAGGCACGAAAGAAGAAGTACTATCGAGAGCACTATGCTGTTGCCATGGCAGGTTCCATTCTCACGGCAGTGGCTATCCCAATCGGATTAAGAGCCGTGTTGTTGTCCTATGCTCGGTTCATGACTTGGCCGCTAACTTTGATTCCACACCTAGGGATGGCCACGATCTCTGCGATACTAATTTCGGTCCAATCAGGTCTAGGAATCACCATGCTTATGCGGAAGAAATCCCGTAAGAGCTCTCTCGGGCTTTACAGAGTCCATAGCAGACTTGGAAAGTTCGTGGCAGCAGC
>JANWJI010000174.1 GCA_025449515.1 Nitrososphaeraceae archaeon
CTAGTCAGTTAGACAAATGTCCCTATATCATTAAATATACAATTCTGATTGCTTTCTGCAAGGGGAAGGCACAAAACCAAATGAATGAATTATATACGTTCTTGATAGTTGGCGTATTGATATCAACTCTGGTTGCATTCGGTTTATTTTTGCATGACGGTTCGACAACTATTAGGTCTGTGACACGCAATATCGAAAATGGAAAATCAGTGTATGACATAGAGATTGTCAAAAACAATAACCAAGCCTATGATGAAGTTGTGGATGTCAATGATGGTAATATCACAAGATTCAATGATAATCTGTGACGAATGAGTCACTCCTCTGCTATTTGCGACAGACTTACTTTGTGCCAGCTAGGGTTCTAGGTACCTAAAGGTGCAAAATGAAAGCATCGTATTAGCATTACCATTCCGTTAGTGCAGAAAATTATTAAACCCGAATTAGATCCGGCTACGTAATCTTAATGCTAAAATCAAGCACAGATATTTCTCCATATATCCGGCCGATCCTAGCATTAAGAACACTTGTAGTAATCTAAAAAATATGTCATATATATTATGTTTGAGGTACATTTAACGAAATGAAATTATATGATGTTATCAACATTGGTTCATCGTTCAGGTGTACTAAATGGAATACTTCGTACCTATATTCTAAATCAAGCGAAAATTTCTTTGATACAATATTAAAATAGCTGAAGTCTATTCCATCCTTAGCGAACTTACCTACTGAGTATTCCCGATACTATTGTATTAAATCCTTCATTTTATCACAAATATCTATAAAGTGAATCCCCTTTTCAGTTGTTTTATAAGTTCCTTGAGGTCGTATATCTTTTATTAAACCGAATTGTAATATTAGAAGTAAATACTCTCTAAATAATCCATGAGTGATTTTCGATTTAATCAAGATATCTAATTGTTTTACTGCGTTACCATTAGCAGTGTTTAAAATCGATGTAATTATATCGATCCTATTTCTATAGCAACTTTGCATATGTAGGCTAGGGTATGGTGCGTAGAGGTATATTAGATTAAGTTAACAAGGTGAACTGACATAGTTCATATATATAATATTTACAGATTGATTTTTTAGTAATAATCTTAGTGTAGTGGTTTTGTTAGAATAAGGGACGTTCCAGTCGTTACGGCAGTGTCTGTATTTGATTGTATAAATCCTAGGATAGTTTCCTCTAAGAGATCTTCTAGTCCAGATACAAGAGATATTAATACTAATAACAACGACAATAGCTCAATTCAAACAAACATTCGACGGCCAAGGGTGGAAACCTTTTCTGTCTTTCAATCCCACCACAGTACAATTCGAATTCAAACCAGAATCAGAGCCGTGAGTCGATCCGCTTTAGACTCTTCAATCCTACCCAGTATGACTCAAATTCTAGATTTTTCCTTACATAGAGCTGCGGATGTCATCTCTCAGATTCAAAACAGGAAAAAGATTAAAATTATAGAACCACTTCATGAAGAGGAGCATTAAAATAGCATTATCCGCATGTTCAATTCCAATATTTTAAACCAGCCTCTAAACTGCGGATTCTATCGTAGATAATTGAATGATCAGCACCTACCTCCGTGGTTAAATAGAGTAAAAGATCATCACCAAAAGGCATGGTAATACGTTTAACCTTTTCGTACTCGGCCAAAACATACATTCCCCTACCGAGTTTGTCTGAAAATCCATCACGTACTTTCCAAGCAGCCATAGCCATTTCGAGAGATTTTTTGCTTTCGTCTTTGCTTAGTAAATTCTGTACACCTTCACGATGACGATAGAATATTATATTGCCATTTGCATCGCATATCGTTACTAAACGTATCTTCGGATCGATATTCATAATATCTTTGTAGTGCTGCTTTATTTTATACACTCTGATTCTTAGTAATGAGCTCATCGCATAACCAAATATTGCTCCCCATACGAGATGGAATACTATTGCAATAAGTGCAATATTTGCTATTGAATGGCTAAGCTGATCAGCCAATATGGTCTTTTGCCATGCAATTGCTAAAATTACAACTATGTGTTGAACGGAAGGTTGTATTAAAAGGGATGTTATCGGGAGGAATAATATTAACCAAATAACAATGCCTGCTGCCATTCCGAGCAATGAACTTTTTAATGGAATAAGCAGGCGTATTTTCCTCCATCTGATTCCGATTCCCCCAAGTACAGTTCCAATCAATGTGCCAATTATTAGATGAAGCCCAAATCCTAAATACCCCGCATTTATAATATTATTGAAACCTAGGATAATGCCGACAATTGAATAAAATGTACCCATACGCAAACCAGATGCTAGTTCAGCAACAGCAACAGCTAATGATATGAGTAAAGTTGCAATTAAACCAGCAAATGCACCATACTTTAGTCCTTTTAACATTACTAAAAAGTTGTTTCTGCTTTTGTTCTTAGCGTGAACTGACTGGCTATAGTTCACCTATCAGTCACTACCTCTTTATTCTGTTTCGTATTAGTACAATTACTACTCTTAACTGACAATTTTCTCTTTAGTATACTCATGCAATGTTCCATTGCGATATCTTTATGGATACTTATCGCATAGCGCCAAACCAGCTTGAGTACAAAATTGCTAATAATGAATCGATATGATTCCGAAGGATAATCACATAGCCTTAAATTTTGCCACATTAGTTATGTCTTATAGGAAGATAAATATAAAGCTCATGCTAAAATAATATAACATTCAGATAGTATTTAACAACTCAGGATTGACAAATGTTAGGTTTTTTATGTGATCATAACTAATAAAGTTGCGTCTGTTAAAGTTAATTAAATCATATTAATGTGTCAAAGAAGGTTTTATTGTTAAATGGCAACGATGCTGATCCGAAAGATAAGTTATATTCACAAGTGTTGTAGCACTACTGGAAACTAATTAGAATCTTGTTCGATACTAAATAAGGAACTATTTCGAGTAATGTGAAAAAAAGATTTCTCAAATGCAGAAAAGCTTACACGATAGAACGACCCTATTGGTTTCCGGTGGCATCATAGGAGTGTACTTACATTTGTATGAAACATAGAACCTTTGGATATCAATCATTTAGGATATTGGATTATTACAAATACAATACTTATCAATTGTTAAAAATTATATACAACAGCTTTATATCTATTAAGCTTCTTAAACTACAGATGTTAGAAAATATAGCATATTTTGGCATCGGCTTTGTAACTGTCTTCCTTGCACTTGAAACAGCGTGGCACTTTACGGCCTGCAAGATACATGACAAATCCATAAAACCATGTATGTATAAGCAGGTAAAATTGGCTTTAGTACGTGCATAACAGATACCCAAATCTGAAACGTAGGTGGGATGGGCCACTTGTCTGCAGAAAATAGAATCAGAGAAATCCAGAAAGGTAGAGAATCCGAATTCCTTGAAGTTATTCAAGATGCTCAAAAAGCAACGGATATTTATGTTGACCTTGCACGATCGATAGATAACGAGGGCCTATTACTTTTTGCTAATAGTATGGCTATGGTAAGGGCTGATAGACTGGGAATTGTGGACTATTTAATAAGAGCATCCAACAAGGAAGCATCAATAAAGATTATCTGCCCATTAACTGAGGAAAATATTCAGATCATAAAAAAAATTTCTGAGAAGGCACCCCGTATCAGGATTCTTAATGGCGGGGATTCTCAGTCTGGTCTGTTCATAGTTAATAACGCCGAGTTCATTAGGTTCGAGATAAAAGAAGTGCTAGCTGAAGATTTTACTGAAGCAGTTGGATTTATAATATATTCAAACACAAAAGTTAGCGTATACTCATCTAGGTCATTTTTTGAACTACTTTGGAATGAACGTCTTCAATATGAGAAACTAAAAGAAGCAGATGAAATGAAAAGTGAATTTATTAATCTACTTGCTCATGAATTGCGTACTCCCATTCAACCTATACTCAGCTTGATCGACATCATACGTTCTGACGTGAAAGATAGTAACCACAAAGAATAATAAGACACCATCCTAAGAAAAGAAAAAAGACTACAGATACTAACTGACAACATACTGGATGTTATCAAGATTGAAAGGGGGTCATTAGATCTACGGCAAGAATGCTTCAACCTCAAGGATGTAATAACAAATAATTTAGATGATACTATAGTACTAAGAAATAACTTATCAAATAACATTAATGAGAGAACTAGTGTAAGGGTATACTATCAGCCGCAAGATAGTTTTGTAGAAGGAGACAAAGACAGGATAAGTCAAGTCGTTTACAATCTAGTAAATAATGCCTTTAAATTCAGTAAGGACGGGAGTAATATTACCGTTAACAGTAAAGTAGAAGACAACAAGATAGTTGTCAGCGTAAAAGATACAGGCCAAGGCATAGACCCCGAAATACTCCCCAAACTATTTTCAAAGTTTGAGGCAAAATCGTTTTCGGGAAGTGGGTTAGGATTGTATATCTGCAAGAATATTATAGAAGCACATGGTGGCAAATTGTGGGCCCAAAATAATAATATCATTAACGGAGAAAGTGGAGCTACGTTTTACTTTAGTTTACCAGTTCTTAACGTCCATCAAAACCACCTTGTTAGTTAAGGGATGATAGAAACAAGGGTTGTGATAGAGAAAATATTTGTTGTATTACCAGGATGTAAATAAATTACAGTGCTTTTACACTATTATCTGTCGATTCCTTTGTACTGAAAGCTGGTGGATGTAATGAGCTTCAAATAGCAGAAGATTGGTAAATCAAGCAAGCATTTGCAGTTATTATTCCGAGTTACAGTCCGTAAAAATAACGCATAAAGCAATGTCAACTACAAAGAATGACTGATAACGTTTGAAAGTTGGCCTGGAATTACCTCAAGGGGACAAGGATCAGTAACTAGGGGAAATCTTTTCAAAGCTGCAAAGCAAGCGGAAGAGAATAAATTTGATTCTATATGGGTATTGGAACGGCTGCTTTGGCCAACAAATCCACAAACGCCTTACCCAACAACCAGAAGGAAGGCTGCCCATACAATACCAGTAAGTCACGGATCCATTAGAGACTCAATTTCGTAGCGGTATATACCAAAATTATTGGGTTAGGTAAGTCAGCCATAGACATATTATTCCGTATCTCTATCGTCTTGGCAAGGAGATTTGCCACTTTGGATGTCTTTTCCGAGGGGAGATCGATTGCTGGATTGGGCAGATGATAGTCAAAAGAGGAATACCAGGCCTCGAACATGCCCTTTACTGATAGAGGAAAAACAGCAGATGAATAAGTTCAGGTACTAAAGAGGACGTAGATATAGGAGTTAGTAGAGTACGAGGGTCGATTACAATATACCCGCATTAATCATTGGACCAGAACCAGTGCAGAAACGACATGTTCCAATTTATCTGGGTGGATTCAGCCTCAATGTATTCAACAGATTTCTAAAATATGATCTGAATGGCTGGTTGGCTGTATTAGCCGGACCACTCGAAAATCTTGAAAAGACGTTAAGAATGATATAGAATGAAGTCAAACAGTCCAACAAAGACCCAGATCGATATAGCCATATTTTGCTAATCCCATTCTATCGTTCTCGAGTCTTCAGACACTTCAATAAAAGAAGGGCAAAGAACCCCGATGACTGGCACAATTGATGAAATTGAATCTGATATACCAAAAATAAAAGAAATGGGAGTAAATCACATAAATTCGAATGCAAATTTTCACCAAAATTTAGTGATGTTGAAGCTTTAATTAACACGACCAGACAATTCTCAAAATTTGCTAAACAACGCAGGATTTTTGCCGACTAATATTACAAAGCTGGATTCTGTGCCGTTTCAACGATCTTTAGTGTCTGTGATAACTCTGCCTGCCAAAGTTGTGCCTATATCCACGCGTTAGGGTTATTTTATGCGGATAGTCAATCCCAAAGTATCTAATCCAACCGACAATCAGCCTAATATCACAACATTGATAGAATAAGATCTATCTGAGATAATTCTAGGAATTAGGAAATTGCCATTTACCTGTAATGAAAGTATTCAAACTACAGGATGATTACAAGGAAGAGACGCTAAAATACTTGATTCCCATAGCAGAAAATACCGACGAAAAAATGGTGTTGAAATTATTTGTTGCACTATGCCTGGATCGATAGGACGCGCACATTTGAACTCGCCGACTTCGGGGATTACCGATAATTGAAAATAGCAAAAGCTTATGTCTAATGATTCAGCGAAATGCGCCATGTGTGTATTGCGAATCGCTATTACTCTATGTTGAGACCAAATTTGCATTTGGAATTAAACAAATAAGTAAAAAAGCGGATTAGACCATTATTTATGTACATTTAGTTAGTATTTACATAATAGCCCAATTCTAAATAAAGAACTCTCTAGAATGCTGATTAACATAGTTAAGTAATATATTATAAATGTTGGAATCATTGTTGTAGTCTGAATTATTAATTTGTCTACATATTTAGTACATCATTTGATGGAGTTTTCGAAGATATACAATATGGGCTTGGACATCGCCGAAACTCAATTTAAAGCTCTAAAATACTTGGTGGCAGTGGCTAAACATGAATGAATCTGATCACGTTCACTATTGTGATGAATGCAATCATTGGTATTTGTGTAAACAAGCTGAATTTAAATGCGAATTAAACTCGAATTCTGTAACTAATCATCGGAAACACATTACCTCGATGGCAGTATATACTAAGCCTTTATTTTCGAAAGATTAGTTATCTATACCTGTCAGTTAGAAATAATTAAGTAATAGCTGTACAGGCATGTAAAAAAGGCAGTCAGTATAGTATATACGTATCGGCAATATCTGTAGACTCCATCTTAGTAGCATTAATAATTGCATATTTTATGCCATATTCTCAGAACAGAATCATTTACAAAAATAGTGCCAATAATCAGTTAATTTGATCTACTCCAAGTGGTCGTAATCGTGTCCTGGATATTGTATCCTATCAGACGTATCAAGATCCGTCTACGGCATAAAGATACAATATCCATCAAACTGGGAAAAAATACAATTTGATAAGAATTTCATTGTTGGTTTTGTGTCTACGGCCTGACATGATTCAGGAATATTAGAGATCATAATGATATCTGCTAACAAATTGCTATCTCGTAACCCTTCCTAAAGCAATATGGCAACATAAGGATTTCAGCACTAGATTCACAGTATCGGGATTTTCATCTGATAATCCCTGATCCATTCATAAGCTCAATAGACTCGAGGCTCTATAAAATAGAATATGCTGACATGGATGACATTCTACCGATCACGAAGACTGAAATATGATTATTGAAAAGTGAAGTCTTCGTCTTTTTATCTACTGTCAATACCTCAGAGGCCTCAATGTTTATGCCCATATTTCAAAAGATGATAAATTCATCTGGCTCATCCTCACCTACAACCACATTACATCTGATGAAAGCGCATAGCGTATAAAAAAGGAAGCCCTTGTTTAGAGCCCTTTTGACGGTCAACCGGAGAGTTTTCAAATAAGGTTTATATAATATAATAAGATATGAATTAATTGGATATCAAATGACTTTAAACTATATAGACGAGCTTGATAGCGAAAATCATATTGGCCGTAAGATTATTCTAGCTTCTAAAACGATTCAACATGCATTTGATTTAGAGTTACATGATAAGGTTGGTATAACTATGGCACAATGGAGAGCCATAAATACCCTTGCAACACAAAACGGAATTACTCAGAGAGAAATTGCTGATAAATTGGGTTTGGATACGTCATCTCTTATACCTTTAATTGATAGACTAGAGTCAAAGGAATTAGTCATAAGAAGACCAGATCATACTGATAGACGAATCAATAGATTATACCTTACGAAAAAGACTGAATCATTACTAGGAAAGATGCATTCATGCGCACATTTATTTAGGAGGTCATTGACTGAAGGAATTCCCAAGGATCAGTTGGAAGTAACACAGCAAGTTTTGGAGAGAATAAGTCAGAATCTTGCGACTCATTATGCCTTAGACTCCGAGGTTAATAAAATCGTTGTCGAATCTCGAATAGCTAATCCATCTTCAGAGAGTAGATTCACCTAGATCCTTCAAGTAAGTGAACGAATATGAAGAATGCTAAAATTAATGCTAGTAATAACGATAAAGATGATCGGCGTGGCGCTTTAGGTGATACTAGAAATAGGTACTTACAATCACAAAAATCAATTGCATTATCAAAAAATTCAGGAAATTCAGAAAAAATTTCCTTTGCCGCCTGGAAAATAGTAGCAATTCTCAGCTTAATTGCAACGATGGTGACTTATGCTGAAACTATGCTAATACCAGCTATTCCAGATC
>JANWJI010000175.1 GCA_025449515.1 Nitrososphaeraceae archaeon
CAATTACAATAACGGCAATATATTTAATCTCATTGGGAATTTTGGTGACGCCTTGCAACTTTCAGAACTAAGATTAAATTGCTTGGAATATAAGTGTAAGAGTAAAAATGAGAGATATATTTATATAGAATTAGAGTTTTTTGCTTGACATAAAATGGGAAATAGGACAGTCGATCTTAGCTTTTCATATAGCTTAGCTTGCAGCTAAATATCTCGTTCATTTTCTTGAATCGTCAATGATCTATGACAGTTAAAGCGCAATAATTATTGAACTGATGTATAGAGTTGGCATGAGGCAAGACTGTGTAAAGCGCGTTTATGAAATATGATTATCAAAAGCCAATGGCAATTGAAAGCCACTTTAATATGCTTCAGGTGTAAAAGATTGCCTCAAAAAGTTAATTAGAAGTCTTACCTAGTTATATTGAATGTCCAATAAATCACGCTTACCACATACTATAGACGAGATGTTTGAAGAATCAAAAAATAGACTAAGTTTAGAACGCGAATCCATGATCCAAAATATCAAGGACGATTTGACAGCTGCAAAGCAGAAGACACTATCCAGAGCATGACACGACTGCTCAAAGGCTGCCGTCGTTTGGACAACCTAATGAGATGACTTAAATGAACATCCGATTTGGCTGCATAGTCAAAATTATTTGATTGCTAGATCTTGCATCATCCTGGATCAATCTTCAAATATAACGATTTATAAAACGATTATAAGTGCTTTGAATATCCCCTGGATTGACTATGGTAAGCGATGGTAATCAAGCTTCGATCACTTCAGATCAGATGTATAAGATCGAGGAAAAGGGGCATGATTTACTTGGAATGCGAAGGATATACATGATGGAAAACGCAGGCCATGGAATCGCAGATATCGTTGCAGCAAGATTCAAAAATGACTTATCCGGAACAAAAATCGTAGCAATCTGTGGTACTGGCAATAATGGCGGGGACTGTTTTGTCGCGATAAGACACCTAGCTGCGTATATTGATTCGCAGTATACGATAGTTTTGTTAGGGCATTCTTCAAAATTACGTAGCGAGGAAGCTAGAATAAATTGGAATATTATTAAAAAAATGAATTCCGTAGAAGTAATTGAAACAGACAAATTTACTGAGGTGCTCAAAGAGATAATTAGTAATGCGGATATCATTTTAGACGGTATTTTTGGAACAGGAATCAAAGGTGAGATAAGAGATCCGCATGCATCTGCTATCGAGCTCATTAATTCATCTAAAGCCTATAAAATTGCTGTAGATATCCCATCTGGATTAGATCCTACTACTGGCAAAGCTGACAAGAGATGCATACAAGCTGATATGACAATCACATTTCACAGAATCAAAACTGGTCTCCTCAATAACGAGAAGTTCACAGGTGAAGTCCATGTTGAACGTATAGGAATTCCTAAAGAGGCTGAAATCGGAATTGTCTAAGATTAAGTATAGAGATGGTTCGAAGATCGAGGTAATGCAAATACCAGTAGGAACAATGGCAAACTTTACTTACGTAATAGCTGATCGAGAAACACGGAAGGCATGCATCATTGATCCATCCTGGGACCTTGAAAAATTATTGGAAATATTGAAAAAGAATGGATGGGATTTAGAATGCATTATAAATACACATACTCATTTTGATCATATTCTAGGTAACGAACAGCTAGCTGCTGTTACTGGTGCTAAAATTATTCAACACGAAAACTCTAATCAACCTGGTGATAAATTCGTGAAAGATGGAGACATTGTTTATTTGGGAAATATTTCACTAAAAATATTATATACTCCAGGGCATTCAAATGATAGCGTTTGTGTCCTAGTTGAAGACAGATTCATTTTCACAGGGGACACAATTTTTGTAGGCAACTGTGGAAGAGTAGATCTGCCAGGTGGTGATTCTAGGAAATTGTACAATAGTTTATTTAACGTAATTTCAAAGCTGGATGGTTCATTGATAGTATACCCTGGACACGATTATGGAAAGTCTCCTACCTCTACAATAAAAGAACAAAAGGAAACGAGCCCGATTTTAATTCCAAGAACGGAAGCTGATTTTGTAAAGTTCATGTCTGGCGATGATTAAGGCCTGCACGAACAGACGTATTCAGATATATTATGTTTGAATCATAGACATTCTTCGTCTATCGAAAGATTTCATTGTACTAATCCCGTATTTGTTTGTGTCATATCTTACACTGAAACTAGTACAATCCCAGGCATTACTATAGCTGGAGCCAGCCCAGAATTAATGAAATATACCTCGCCGGCCGATTCTGAATTCCTATATTATGGATATTGTAAATGTTTAGAGGAGGTTCCGATAACCCCTGATGGAAAACCAACACCAGCAATAATCACTCGAAGTGTCGTAGGAGCAACCGACATACCATTTTTTGTAGTCGATGCTGGGTCGATGATAAAACCCCTTGTTCCGTGTATATCATTTGATCAAGAATATGGCAAGAATATTGCCTTCGGCTCGGCCGTTGATCCTGGTAACGTCAAGAAAGCATTTGAATATGGAAATTTACTTGGGACTCAGCTGTCAAAGATGTCAGATTTGGTAGTCGTGGGAGAAAGTATCCCAGGTGGCACTACTACCGCATTAGGTGTTCTGAGCGCACTTGGCGCTAGCGCTGAATTTAGAGTAAGTAGCAGCATGCCCAATAATCCCCACAACTTGAAGAATAGGGTAATATCTCAAGGCATGACTAATGCAGGTATCAAGAGAGGAGACCTAAAATCTGAACCTTTTAAGGCTATATCGATATTAGGAGACCCAATGCTGCCTTCTATTTCTGGGATCGCAGCTGGGGTTCTTGGTAGCGGAGGCAAAGTCATGCTTGCAGGCGGGACCCAGATGACTGCAGTAATAGCAATCCTGAAGTCGCTGGATCAACCACTTGACAATATATGCATTGGAACTACCGTTTATGTTGCAAGAGATCAAACTTCCGACCTCGTTGGTCTTACAGAATCATTGTCTGAGAAGTCCGTGCCAGTATATGCTTCAAATTTACATATGGAGGAGTCTAGCATAGATGGATTACAGGCCTTCTCGAAAGGCTATGTGAAGGATGGAGTAGGAGCAGGAGGTGTGTCAATCGCAGCCATACTAAAATTGTCAGGACGCATCAATGGCGAGAACCTTTTATATTTTATTGAAAGGGAGTATAATAGGTTAGTTTTGAGTCGACATCATACACAGGCTAGCTTGTAAAAAATGCCAATTTGTATGAGCTAGAATGGGCTACTCATGTAAGATTGCCCATAACCTTTCTAAATTACGTTTGAGAAAATTTTTCATTAATACATTAACACTACTACAGGTATTCCAATATGTTAAGTTCGAAGTATACTCGAAATATGAGTTTAGTCGCTCATTTCTGCAAACACGGTAGCCTTCGAGATTTCATGCAAGCGCATTGCCAAAGTCCTTTCATATACTTTTTTGTTAATAAGTCCCTTCTCATGGAGCATGTCCACTAATGTGGCTATTCTAGCACTAACCTCTTCCAACTCAGTGAGCTCCTTCGATGCATTTTCGTCAGATCGCAACGAATGCCTATTATTATCGATAGTGTCTTTTCCATGCACGTGTATACAATTGAAAGACGAGTGTATATGCTTTTGCTTGAAATCCTATATCTCGAATACTATGCAATATCACTACGTACTATAGTATTTACCGACAGAATTCTCCAGAATAATGATTGATAATACGATAGGCAAATATGATGGAGTTCATATCGATAAACCTTCCTGATCAAACAATACTCTTGAATTTTGATTTTATCCATCGTTGATCATAGTAATAATGGAAGCCCGTACTGTATGTAAAGATCTCCTTGCATAGTCTATTTATCAATTTATTAATTCTTGTAACGATCATCGAAGGGATACTATAATATTATACGACATACTTTTATTTCAAAATGTTAATAATTAATTCCGAATGAATCGTACTATAAACATTCTCCGCTCTATCTTAACCTTTAGATTGAGGCTCATTATGTTCTTCTTAATTCTGATAATAGTATTTGCAAGTTCATCTAATTTCATTAACCTCGGCTCATCTTCAAGCTTCAGGACCGAACAAGAACGACAATCAGGTGATACACTAACACTCCTTAGAACGCATGAGAAAATGGTTATTCCTATGAGTACCTCTGTTGATCGGCACAAAGCGCACCCACAGAATAATGGCACCGATTATCAGTCCAAAACATCTAGTAATTCAGATACCGGGTTTGAGGCAAGAAATATGAATAATTGGATAACGATTAACCATGATATCCATAGCACGAGATTTAGTAACCAGACGACAATTAACAAGGAAAACGTAGCACAATTGAAGGTCAAATGGACTTTACTCAATGACGTTGCAATACAAGACCCTCCTATAATCATTGGCAGCAACGGATTCGTACAGGATGATTCAGGTGCAATTATAGCGTTTGAAACCAAGACTGGGAACGTTCTTTGGAGGTCTGAAATAGGAAGTGGTCCAACGATGGGTTTAACCTTTAGTAATGGCATAGTATACGCAGCAACTGGATATCATAGCACCGTGGTAGCAATTAACCTAACAGATGGTAAAATTATCTGGCAGTCAGAGGTCTTGGGTGATCCTAAAACTGGTTACAATATTCCCACTTGCCCAATCGTATGGAAGGGTTATGTAATAGTAGGCTCAGCTGGTGGTGGTGATGTTTCTACCGGAGTGGGAACTGTAAGAGGAAATGTTACTGCTCTTAATAGTACTAATGGTAAAATCATATGGAATTTGAATACTACTTCAGGCCAATGGGTCAATCCATATACTGCTCCTAAATATAATTCTGGAGCAAACGATTGGTCCGGCGGTTCTCTTGATCCTGAAACTGGTATTGTATATATGCCACTAGGAAGTCCATCTCCAAACTTTAATGCCACAACAAGACAAGCTGGTGACCTCTTCTCAAACCACATGATAGCTATAAACATCACCAACGGGAAGATAATTTGGGCCATACCGTTCGTAGCTCGCGGAACTGTTCTGAATGTAAATGTCCCAGATACGCATGACTGGGATACTTCCTGGGGAAGCAGTATAAGCAAGGTAATCTATGATAATGGGACGCAAGAGAAAATTGTAATAGGCCACGATAAAATGGGAAATATCGTTGCTATGGATGCAGCTACAGGTAAAGTGCTATGGTGGAACACTTTAGGAAGACACTTCAATACAGATGCAATTCCAATGCCGAATGGCAGCGGCGAGATTTGGTCTTATGGAATTTTTAACTTTCATGCGGTAGACAACAATAATACCCTATATATAGCCGCAACGAACAGAGGGTTGAATTATTTCACGGATGGTGGAATTTCAGGACATAGAGTATCTCCCCCACACACCATAGAACTGGGATTACGCAATGGTACGATAGCTGCAATGGATCTAAGAACTGGAAAACTCAAATGGCAATTACCGACAGAATTTCCTCCAAGAGTTTCGCCTTTGGTTACAAAAGATGTACTGTTTGCTGGTTACGTCCACTTTACAGAGAAAACCAGAGCGAACGGTCATGTATCAACAACAAAGTCCGGTGTTATTTTAGCGTTAAATAAGGAAAATGGTCAAAAGATATGGGAATACAATATTAATGCAGAAATAGGTCAGGTCGGCCCATCGATAGCAAATGGAATACTGTTCGTACCAACTGAAAAGATTCGAGTAGATTCAAAAGATAGCCCTCGACACGGCGGATCTATAGTTGCGTTTGGGCTTTCATAAAAACATGGTTAGTTGGAAGTGAGGCTGTGGAATGGAGATAGCATATATCTTCCTTAGAAGTATCACATGCAAAAAATAATACTCGATCCCTATTGCAGAATTACCACGACTATCATGGTTACTGTAATCAAGAATATATATGCATCACTTTACTGAGATATAAACATGATTAGAATAGTATTATCAAACATTATTCTGGACATATGCGTTGTAAGTCAAAAATGATTAAAGATATTGTATCCACAATTCGATTATGTTATCAAAAGTTGTCGTACTATATATCCTCGTGCAATTATAAATATTTATTTTTCATACTATGGCAGAGTTGTTTGGTCCTAAAAGTAAGGCGCCGGGAGAGGGATTTGAACCCTCGAGACCTTCACAGATCACAAGCTAACAAGGTACATTTTCCAGGCTTGCGCCCTACCAGGCTAGGCGACCCCGGCATATGTATATCTCGTAACAAATTCGATATATTAACTATTAAACAAAATTTTGTAATTCGCGCCTAATTCCAATACAACACTTGATATAATAAAATTTCAAGATTTCAAATACTTTCACTGATTCGATTATCCAAACTTATTATCATTTCACCCGAAATTAGATCGTATTTTTTTATACTAAAATGTCCAGTCTCAACTTGGTGATCCTCCCAATCAGAGTGGAAAATAAACCTTTGCCGACATTCTACACATATCCGTAGTATTTTCAGGTCTTCTGGATGCATGATCGTTAATGTGGTATAACCAGAATTATCAAATATATAGAATAGGGAAGTAGTTAATATTCGTTTTATTCGGATTTTTATTACGAAGTATTCGATGTAACCTTGGAGAAGTATTTTGGTAACATCATCGTTCTCTGATACATTATATACTCAAATTGTTATTTTATCACTGGTCTAGAATACCAAAGCTGCTCTATATTGCAATATATTAATGTGATAGCATAACTCTACAATTTCAAAACTACTGCTAATGATTATTATCGATTTCTAATAAATACTTTGATCCATTGCATTAGTATAACTGAAAATGACCATATAATTCACTAAGATGATTCAGATAAAATTAGGCGTATTATTTTAGTTGAATAGTTCAATTCAAAAAATCATGTCTTATCATTTTTTCTCACCTGTCATCAGCTTTTTTTTATTAAAACAGGCCTTGATTATCTATTGAGTTGTTACTATTCCTTTCTAGAGTATCGATCTTAATTGTAGCTAAGCCGTACCGAGTATTGATCTTTCGTACAGATAAGGCAACAAAACTGACGAAAAATGAAAATATACGTAGATACGGTCGATATTTGATCAATAATGAATAATGTCCTCCTGTAATCGTACTTACACACAGAAAATGTGATTCGACCATAGGTTATCCTAATTAGCAAATTACTTTATGCGATTGTATCCGAGGATTCTATCCGATAGCTGACGATACCTTAAATGACTCTTTTTAATAAAAAAATTCGAGAATAATATAGTTACTATTCAGTATAGAGAGAAATAAAAGAGATATCAAATTAGTTTCTTATTCCTAAAGTAAACAGAATAGAAAAGGATGGGATATTGACATAACTAACAATAAGTAATAGAAATCTAGTGTAGGATTCTCATCGAATAAATGGGAGGTCTAACTATAAGAATAGAATATCCGCTCCGGAACGCTAAATATGCTGTACCAGTCTTTGTAACAAAAAAGTCTCACCTCACGAATTGGAGTAGATAAGGTACAAAAGATCATATTTTTTGAATAATCTTTTTTTGAATTTTTTGGCCTGTATGTAGTTTAATGTTGTACACAAAGATAGGCTCACTATCTATCTAAATGTTTATCACAACCAAAAGTTATTCGTACTTTTGCAATATTGTAACATATTAAGAAAATAGAATAGTGAAGAACATGAGCCTATGAATCACCATGACACTACATAGCGGGTTTGTAGTTGGGAGAGGGTCGTTGAGAAATCATATTATTATTTTAACGTCGCGGATTAAAGTCAGTGGGCTCCCAGCCCTTTCTTTGACTAAACCTCGTCAGATCCTACAAATCGCATAGTCATTTCTACTGCGATATTAACTCGACGTATATAGAGTCACGAAGTGGTAGAAGGGTCACTTAGATTTCTCTCGAGTATTTTTAATATTAATATGATTGATTAGCTACACTTTCGTACTATCAGGCACATTAGTATCATGGATAGTAACATTTGAACGCCAAGCTTTTGGATATGTCCCTGGTTTCATAATAATTCGTTTCACGTGAAATGCTATTCCCTTTACACTTTCTTTAATTTCCTCGATTGACATTGCAGCTTCTGCTAGCCCTACTATTTCCCCCTTTATGGTATAAATGCCAACGAGTTCACGGATCTTAAGATCTTTCGTAACTGCCAAAACACCTGGTACAGCAAGTTGAGCGCCATGACATAAGGCATCGACGGCTGTATCTCGAATAACAACGGCAGGTATTATCTCTAAACATTGTTCGACTGGTCTTATAATTTTCCTAAGCTTAGTCTCATCTTTTTTTTCCCTGTAGACCTGGATCGCATCAGAGAGATCATGTAGTCTTGTAAAATTATCACTATTTTCGCAAAAATTGCTAACCCTAGTTCTACGAAGCTCAATCATGGTGGCCCCTGGGCTCAAAACTTCGCCAATATCATAGATGATCTTTCGAATATATGTACCTGCTTGACAAACAGTTCTCATTAATAAAAGACGATCGAACTGTTCAACAACCTCCAATTCGTATATCGTCCTAATGCGAGTGGCTCTTCTAACTGAAGACCTCTGGGGTGGTCTTTGATAAATATCACCAACAAACTCTTTTATAAAATTGTTCAATTTATCATCAGAAATATGTGCATGCAAACGTGCTAAAGCATAATATTCCTTTGGACCTAATAGTAGCACCGATAGCGCCTTAGTCCCTTCTCCAAGTCCTATCGGCAAAAGTCCGGTAGCACCTGGATCTAACGTGCCGCTATGTCCTGCCTTTTCAATGCCAAGCAACTTCTTTATCCAAGCAATAACCTCATGGCTGGTAGGACCTGGAGGTTTATCTAGCAGAATTGCCCCATATTGAAATAATTCATTCACTGGCCTCTTATCAGGATAATAGCCATATTTTTCACTAGTTATGTCATCATCGACCCTCTCCAAATCCTGTAACTGTATGAATGGAAATTTGTTATCTGTCAAGGCCATTAATGCTAGACTCTCGCTTACTGATATATCAATGTAGATTTTTTGTCTCCACCCATCAGGACCGTATACTGAACCTTGCTCCGTAAGCTAAGGGATAATCATTATCTAATTGCGAATAGATTCTACTATGATTTTTATTAGAAAACGTATATTTATTGGACAAAGAATGTATTGCTTTCATTATTCGGTTGGAATCCTCTACATATTGATCCTAGGGATAAGTTAATGCCGCTATCGTCCCGCATGCAATTTCGCGAATCACATTACAAATAGTATTTTACATGATTAAGTGGTGTCAATAGTCGAGCCAGCGATCTCTAATTAAGGATCAGAAGTTGATAAACGTGAAACATCGAAAGTAACAAGAATGGGCGTTTAGTTCAAATCACGATACCCAGCTACGCTATCCTAATCCACTCCAATTGACGATTTATCATTGTGTAGTGTCTTATCCTTCAGAAAAGGTATATGCTTTAATCAAACATCCATCGAATAAGACTACTTGAACCCAGTACCTAAAGATATTCCTCTACCCCAATGTTCAGTAACTGATCCAATATTGGATCGAAAACTGAGACTTCCATTCTACACATTCTATTATC
>JANWJI010000176.1 GCA_025449515.1 Nitrososphaeraceae archaeon
ATCGATCGATCGTGGATGATGAGAGAAATTAGAGATAGGAGGCATTACCTAAGTGGACATACTAACTAGTCGATAAATCTCGACCACAGTTTAAGTATGATGCGATCAATCTTTCAGCTAGTCGTGACGAGCAAGTTATCATCCACAGTACTCGTAGTTGACAACCTTTCCCCCTTTACCAAGGACATCATAACTTGCCTCAATTTGGTCAAAGTCAAATATGAGTATAAAAGGTTCTACGAATTTTCAAGATCGAACCATAGTGTAGATAAGCCCTATGATAAGGTAATCTTGTCGGGCAGGCGGGTGAATAGCAAAGAGAGCAATGTAATCAATTCGTTACTTCTGAGAACATGTGTCGACAGTAAAATTCCAACTCTAGGTATTTGCTTTGGGTGCGAAATAATTGCCCTGACCTTTGGAGGAACTATAATGAGGATGAATCGCCCAATTCGTCAAACGACAACTGTAGAAATCCTAGAACCTAACCCTCTCGTACCCAAATCAAGGTCCATAAGTGTGTTGGAGAGTCATGGATATAATATCGCAAGACTGCCTGATGATTTTGTGCGAATCGGATCGTCAACCCTATGTCAAAATGAGATTATATCGCATAAATCAAAGTTGATCTTTGGAGTGCAATTCCATCCGGAACGGAGTGGTACCGACGGCTTGCAGCTAATAAGAAACTTCGTTGGTCTGTGAAAGACTGCCAGCAGATATTTATTTGCTTAACTTGTAATTTGAGATTATGCATTCTCAAAGTGAAGATCAAATGATTCACTTGCCTATTGTAACAAAGGAATCCGAACACGTTTGCTTACCATTGGTTGTAAATGTGGTCTCTAAATATTGGGGTGAAGAAATTGATGCGAATGAAGCTGAGGGATCGGCGGAAATGTATAGAGGTGTAAAAAGTACCGTAATGATAGAAGGGATTGAATTAGCTGAAAGACATGGGTTAATTTCGTATATATACAAAGGCTCTATGAAGGATGTTAAGAAGAGAGTAGATCAGGGTATTCCATCAATAGTGGTAATGCCTGGTATCCAAGAAACCATTCAACATGCTTCGATAGTTTGTGGTTATAGTAACGATGAGAGGAGAATCTTTACTTATGTGCCAGAACCTAATACAATAGGCGCAATCCCAGAAGTATTGTTCGAAAATGATTGGGAACAAGAAGATATGACCACAATAGTGATTGTTCCCAAAGACATCGGAGCCGTTCTAGAGAAGGAGAACCTGAAGTTCCGAAATTCAAATAGGTTATGTTTTGAAGTAGAGAAGATGAAACGTCAGCTTCCTACGAATGAAGTGATACAGAGATTAAAATTGGCTCTGAGCAAAGAGGAGGACAATGCGCAAGCCTGGTATATACTAGGATCGTTATATAATGAAATCAATCTCCCAGAATGTATAGGTTGTTATGAAAAGGCCCTTTCGCTTAATGCAAAATGCTACTTGGCCCGCAGGGGGCTGGGAAACTATTATCTAAAAAATAAGGAATTCCTAAAGGCGGAAGATCAATATACGAAGGCGATAGGGATCAATGCTAAGCGTTATAGTTCTATATACAAAAATCGTGCTGCGGCAAGAATTGAAATTGGAAAGAATTCGGAAGCCAAACAAGACCTTATTGAATACCTTGCCCAGCTGCCGAATGCTCACGATAGGGAATCGATCGAGGAAGCAATAAGAGAAAGTTAGCTCAATATCGACTAGTTGATCAGCTTCTCTCATCCAAAGGCATTTCGATAAATGGAAACTATGACTAAGATTTTTAAAATATGACAACCAATGAATCAGTTCTTGTGATATTTCCGTCAAGTTGTAATGATGCAAGGAGTGCTAAAATAGTGTCTGTAATCAGAAAACGGCTTGCATTAAAAGATATATCAATACATAAGATTACCTATGAAAAAAGATGCATCATCTTTGAAGTTAACAATTTGGTCGATGCTATGTCTTCTCTTTCAGAAATCTACGGCATAGACAGAGTGGCAATAGCAAAGAAGATGAAAAGTGAATTCCAAGATCTAATAGATTGTATTGTTAAAATTGGAAAGCGAATTGTTGCTCCCAATTGCTCATTCTTTATTAAGATTTTGGTCGATGATGATGCCAAAATTGATTTTGTAAGTAAAGATGTGCAATTCATTGCCTCCGGTAACTTACTGACGGAAACAGCAAACAACAAATATCATTTAAAAATCGCTAGGGACGAAAAAAGAGCTGATCACTTGATCATATGCTATGTTGGTAGAAATATAAGCTATGTATTTATTCGTTCAGAAATTGGACTCGGAGGGCTTCCTTTTAATTTTCAACATTCCAAGGCATTATCAAGTATTCACAATCCAATATCGGCAGCGTCCTGTCTGGCATCGCTAAAATGTGGACTAGTTCCAGATATCTGTCTCTTGTACCATGATGCCACAGAATTAAAGGACAACGCCAAGCTCCTTGGACGTGTTGCCAGTCGGACTAACCTACGAAGACTGAATATCAAGGTCGGTCGCATCGAGGGTTCCACTAGAGATAAATCCGGACAGAATTTCTTGCTCGATGAGGCGCTAGCTATCTCTCTACTTACCCTACTACCAGGTCGAAGTATTGTATTACCACTTAACATGTATGTTCATTCATTGTCATTCGTAGAACAGACAATGCAGAGGATAAAACAAGCGGACAAAGTCATCTTGACCCCGCTTCTATTTCAAGAGCCCATTAATATGAGCACTCTAGGAATTATAGGAGAGACGACTAAAATCGGCGACTTTAATCCTTCTGTCGCTCCTAATAGACAAGAATGTCGAAAATGCTATGACAGGGCAGACAAATTATCGCAACTAGTGTTTGACAACCTCAAGAGTATCTCATTTGAGATAGGGCCTAATTATATTCACGATATTATCGATTCCATCTAAATCGCTGCTAAGCTTCATTAGCTCAGTAGCCCTGTCATGGAAAGAGTGATCGTCAAGCAGATGATGAACAGCTTCTACTATGTTTTTTGGATTAATGTGAGCCGACGGTATCATTATGCCAAGACCTATTTTGGCTACTTTTTCAGAATTTCCTATTTGCTCACCATGGTTTTCTATGGGAATAGTGAGCATAGGTTTACCAAATTGAATGGCCTGGGAAATAACGGTGTGACCACCTCTAATTACCAAGAGATTGCTAAGAGCAAATATTTCATCCCTCACCGGACACCATTCAAAATACCATCCATTTGCTGCTATCTTCCTAAAATCAGGATTGCCGTCTGGAGTTCCACCAGAAACTATATACTGGATTTGTGGTCTAAGCAACTTGCAAGCCAACAATACATTTTGCAAAATTCTCAACCTAGTACGCTTCGGCCCACTCAAATGGAAAAATACTATTGGCCTAGCTCGATCAAGACCCAAACAAAGACATACTTTTTCGAGCCGTTCCTTTGCGACCGTGTGCCTTGGAGAGGTAAAACCGACATAGGATAGCCTACTCGCAACTGTACTGGTATCCCATACATTCCGTTCGGCTATTGTATATGGTGGAGGCAAATCCGGAATTAGAATCTTGTCCGCCAATCGCCACAATAAGCCGAGGAATTCACCGTTCATTTTTTCATATATTCGAGCCAACTTAAATTCCCGAAGCCTTGGTGAAAGCAGCAGCTTCACTTGGTTAAGAATCAATATTGAGGGTATTTTAAGAATCTCCGCTATAAAAAGCGGAGACAGTCTCGTATCTGACACAATAATATCTGGAGAGTATGACAGAATATATTTCATTTCTGTATTTAGCTGACGAACAAAATTAGTAAAGAGTTGAGGTATACTCGCAATACTGCCCTTTATGGAAAAGCTGCCCTGTGAGCTCCACACTAGTTCCATTGGAGGAACCTGCATGCAGTCATAACCATGAACGGCAAGATAGTTCACTGCTTCTCCAAAAGAGGAAAATCGTACTCCTGCTCCGGATGTTCGTAAATGTTCTGCTACTGCTAAAAGTCGACTGGCATGACCAAGTCCTACACCGTACGGAGCAAAGTATATTCTCGCCAATTTAAGTAACAGGTGTGGAAATCCATTCATATATCTTATAAGACACGCAGAGAAATATTGCCTCCTTTTCCATGGCTATACATCTGGACTAACTTTAATGATGTCCCCGTTCGGTTTGATTTCCCTAAAAACAAGTGCTTGAAATTTGTACAATTTTGTCTGGGACAGTTGCCATAAATCCGGTGGAGCTCCCGCCTTACTGCAAAGATTAGTCAAATATTCTTTGACATTCCAATTATTCTCCAAGGGTACCTGAGGTAGCAATAATCCTGCTCCATAGTCCCAATATAGAATCAATCCATCGATTCCTATTCTTATATTGCCTAAATAATCGTCCGGGTTACTGACGATAATCTTAGACGGGCTAGTCAGTATGCTAACTTCAAAAATTATACCAGACAATTCGCTCGATGTTATTGATTTGAATCTAGGATCGCGCGTAGCGGCTGCTATAGATGCCTGCCTGATGGTATAATTCAAATCGTTTTCAGCATAAGGATAACCAATACATCCTCGTAGCTCTAGGTGTCCAAGATCATTGCAACGAAACAGACTTACAAAAGCCCCGGCCTTGATATGAGTCCAATTTACATCATAGTCAAACTCCTTATTCGAAACATACCTCTCTACCGTCAGTCGAGCGAACTTGACTAATTCCTTTCCCTCATAATCGGTTAAAATCGAAGCGACCATATAACAACGTAAACTATGATCGATCGAAATCGTTTTTAGGAGTTGCTCGCATTGTCTGGTTTACTTATTATCATTAATTGTCGACGAGAGTGAAACTAGTCTTGCGAATTGTCATCACTAAAAATCAGCTTCATTTCCTCAAAGCTCAATTTTTCTCCGCTAGACATTTTTTTAACGGCAGCTTCCTTCAATAGGTTCCATCTCTCTTGATTTTCCTTATTTCTTTTGTGCCTCTCTTGAATTGCTTCATATCTGTCATCATGTCTACCGTGACTTCTTTGTCTCCTATGGCGATACTCCGCCGCATGTGCACGAGATTTCTTAAATTCAATTGCGTTCAACTGAGTGTCTACCATTTCCAATTTAGCCTCAGCCTCACGAACTCCTCGTATGTTCTTCCTTCTATCTTCATAGAGACTCTCACGTAAGTTTAGTAAAGTATCCAGATCGGTTTTCAACCCACCTATTTTTTCACCCAGTTCAGCTTTGCCATCGAATATTTTGTTCATTGTTGATTTCAGAATCTCATATTCAGACGAAATCTGTCGATATTTGTCCTCTTTTTTATACATGATTTTCATGGCATGCAATTTGGTCGCGATCTGCTTAGATTTCAAAACTAACTTGCGTTCCTCATCCTTTGAAAGTTTTCTAGTTTGTATATCCCGTTCTATTTGATCAAGTGCTCGTGTAAGATGAGTAGTATTAAGCCTTTCCTTACGAAGCTTGGCACCAGCAGAATTTGTTTTTTCATCAAGCGATTTCATTTGGTTCCTAGCATCTACAAGGGTATTCTTAAGTTCAGTAAATTTTGAGAGATGTAAATCCTTTTGTTCGTTAATCTCTTTAAGCTTTACGCGCAAGTCTTCCAGCTGGATTCTTCCTTCGTCGATCTGCCTTTTTGTGTCCTCTATCTTCTTGTTTAGTCCTTCAATGATTTTTTCCCCGCTTTTCTGTTCTTCCAAAAGTGTTTTCTTGAATTCCAACAAAGTCTTGAGGTTAGAATCCTGATTCTGTGTTGATGAATTGTCGTTTCGATTTTTTTCTGCAGAAGCAGAGGATGATTCTACCTTTGCTGCGCTGCCTATTCCATTACTATACATCTCGACCCACGTCGCTCGTCTGTTGTTGGATAACCAAAAATATATTTTTTTTGCTTAGCAACACATGCCCTAGGCTAATACTACATATTTATATCATATGATACCGTAAGTACCAAAGATAACTGATGGAGGATTTTGAAAAGGATTTCCCTGATTTTGATTGGAAGAATATACCTGCTTATAAACATCCCAAAGGGAAAGATTGTCCTTGTCCCAAACACGAGTTCATCCGAGAACAAGTGAATATCTCAAAAAATTTGAACAATAATAGTATTCAGGATTCAAAACATTCTCCTAAGGCACAGATTACATTGAAACTATGTCCGGATCATTACAAAGTATATTTTAAGGAAGTTATCCCTTCCATGCCGTTAAAGTACAAACTGATGACTAAAGTCGCAATAAAACTGGGAGCAGTCGTCATTCAACAGATTTCCTATATGATGTCAGATCAGTGCTTTTACTGCAGATTTGGATCGGGCGGTTTTGACAGAAAGACAGAGCTTCCACCGATTTAGGCTATGTAGCATTCCCATCAGAGCAATCATTGAAGCATATTTCTTACCATTAGAATCCGATCCGATGCCAAGCCCAGTGACAGTATATTACGCAAGACCAACCAAAAAAATGGAATTGATTTCTTGGATTGGGCAGCATATCCTCTGAGAAATGATTCTTCGATCCTCAGATATGTATGCTGGTCTAGGTCTATTACACTGGCAAGGAAGGTCGCAATGTCCATACCTCTTGAGAACGCAGAAGCATTTTTTTGGGTAAGTCCCAGATCCGTCCTGATAATGGGTTCAATATCACCTATCAAATAATTTTGACATTTGTTGTCGATAAACGAATACCCGGCGTTATGCAATCTCCCAGTCTGCACCCCTGCATGATAACTCAAATCAATACACCTACCATGTGAGAACGCTCGATATAGATTCCCTCCTGCTATGTACTCCTCGACGATGATCTTATCTGAAATGGATAACAATTCCGGAGTCGGTACTCCTAGGTCTCTGAGAAGTATTCTCATCGCAAACCCTTCATTTTTACGAGAAATTTCTCCCAGCAATGGTGGAGGAGAGGGATGTATCACAAGAATGGAAATTAAACTATAGGCAACAACCAAAAGATACTCATGGAAACCTTTACTCGGCTTATTCCTTTTGACAATGACCTTCTTGCCGTTGATAGTTTCAACGGAAATATCCCTCTGCCAATTAACAAAATGCAAGCTCTTACTAGCTATGAGTAATTATTAGGTATATACATTGATAATAGATTAATATTTAGATAGCATTAGTCATGCCTCTCCACAAAGGAAATCTAAGCGCTCTGAAATTTTTCACTGCTGAAAATGCTAATAGTTACGATCGGTTGGTCAATGCTGCCACATTTGGCCAGGACAATGTATGGAAAAAGCAAATTGCAAATAATGTAAAGAAGTCTAAAATTATCCTTGACCTCGGCTGCGGAACAGGTATTCTCTCGACCACCTTACAGAAAGTTAACAATTTGGGGGTTGTGTACGGTTTGGATTTGAAATTCGAATATTTGCAAGTTGCCTTAGCCAAGAGAAATGATATACCCCTACTGAATGCCACTGCAGAAGCACTACCGTTCAAAGACGAAGCGTTTGATTCAGTTGTTGCGTCGTATGTTCCGAAGTATACTCATGTTGACAAAATGATAGACGAATGCCTGCGTGTCCTTAAGAAGAAAGGGATACTCGTCCTACATGATTTTACCTATCCTGCTATCAGGGTAATTCGCATGATCTGGAAGTCTTATTTTGTCCTTTTGAAGCTGATTTCGAATATCGTACGATCATGGAAGGATGTTTTTATAGAATTGGATTATCTCATTGAAGAAAGTAGGTGGGTTATTGAATGCATGAATATACTCAATGCAAAAGGAATGGAATCAGTCAACTGCACCCATCATACACTTGGTACTGCGGCAATAGTAGTTGCTCACAAGAAATGAACAGGGATAACTCACGAATCGATGAATGGTTTGTGCCAAAATTCGGTCCAATAAAATTCCGTGTTTTGGTTGGATTCTTATTCTTACCTTATACAGCAATGTGTGTATGCTTCACAGTACTTGGGGGTTTGTTGTCTCCTGTTATTCATATAGACAGATTATTTGCTTTAGCAGTAATTTATTTCCTAGCATTGGGATTAGCTGCTCATGCAGCAGACGGGCTTGGATCCAAACAAATCAGACCGTGGGCAAATTATATTTCTAAACGCGAACTAAAGCTGTTGTTGATATCAGGATTAGTCCTTGCCTATTCAATAGGACTCTTCTACATTATTAATTATGTGCCGTTTCTCGCTCTCATTGCCATTTCAGAGGGATTTTTCTTATTTGCCTATAACTTCGAGTTATTTGGAGGCTTTTTCCACGATAATTTTTGGTTTTCTATTTCATGGGGTGTGATCCCACTCCTAGCTGGATTCGTCATGCAGACCAATTCAATTGCAATTTCGTCTATTCTGCTTTCATTTCTTACAGGGTGTGTCAGCTATGTAGAAATCAGACTTTCACGTGAATACAAGACACTAAAAAGAACCAACACACATGACGTTAAGCAAAATAAGTTGGAAATTTGTCTCAAGGCGATTAGTTTAGGAACAATAGCAGTCACAATTACATCTGTCATAGTCTCCTACTTTTATTCTGGACACGCAAGTTTTTCAATTTGGGGTTTTTTGGACTAGCTCTGGACTCTCTTTAATCTTCTAGACGAGGATGTTTGCATGCTGACTATACGAATCAGAGTAGGAGGGAATAGGAGATTAATTGAGAGTATACATGTCCTAGAAGATACAATGGGTAAGAAAATATCCCTACTATCAAAAATTTTGCTATCGGATACAGGCGTACTTGAAGATAAATTATATATCATTCTGAATTCCATTCCATCGATACAAGTTATTGAACAGACAGAATCGAACCAACTGATATCACGACGCGCCTACGTGATTGACGCAAAATCAAAAAGAAGACTTGTCTATGCAATCTCACAAATCCACGTTGACTGCTTGCCGTCGAGAGTAATTGATCAGATTCGAAATAAACGACCCGGATTGGGCAGAATATTGATGGATTCTCATATGGAGCTTCGCAAAGAAATACTTACACTTGGGTATTATTGTGGTAAGCAAAGATTGTTCAGGTGCTATAACATTTACAATAAAAAACATGCAGCAATTGAGGTTAAGGAAGTCATTTTAATAACTGACGAGGAATTAAAGAACGCAGCAATTTGGGAATAATGGACCGGGTGGGATTTGAACCCACGGCCTCAGCAATGCCAATGCCGTATCCTACCAGACTAGACGACCGGCCCGCCATATTCGTATGCTCAAATTAGGATATTAATACCTTTTACAAAGTAACAATATTATAATCATATCGACACTTGAAAGCCATTGGTATAGGGTGTCTCCAGAGCAGTCTATAGGTGCAATTGTTACATATCGACCTTCTCGAGAAGATACAGAATCTCCAGAATTTCTTCTTCTCAAGAATAGAAGAGGATATTGGGGCTTTCCCCAAGGACATAAGGAAAAGGGTGAGACGGAGATACAAACGCTGGTAAGAGAAGTCATTGAGGAAACCGGTATAACGTCTTTGGACATTCAATCGTACATAGGAAAAATTAGATACACCTTCTTCAAGTCCGATGGTATGAAATCAGAAAAGGAGGTTACATTTTATTTCGCGACGAGTTCTACACAGCTCGTGAAAATCTCGATTGAACACGAAAGTTACAGATGGGTATCATATTCAGACGCACTCTGGATGCTTGATCACAGACAACTCAGGTCAATATTGCTGAAAGGACACAGACGGGGCTTATACTGAAATGTTCGTTCAGCTTCCCACTTTCCCTACTCGTAACACTATCGTAATAAATTTATAGCAAATCATAAACGAATATCCGTGGGGTACCGATTATAAAATGGCAGCTGGTAAAAGAATAGTTTTGACGGCAGATAGGAGCCTAATGACAAATTATAGGGGAAATTTTCTTTACGGATTCATTGCTTGTGGACCCTACGAATTAGTACCTGAATTTGTTTTTGACAAGTTATTTTGTCCCAGTGTAGAGACAGATAAAAACACGGGAGAAGTTAAGGTGGCGCAATGTGGGCTAAGAAGAGTAGAGGGTGCATTGTTGAAGGAATATCAACGTGATGAGATCTTCATAGCTCACCCAGAAATGCTGGCCAAATCAGTAGGACCAAACACCAAAGTCTTGGGTATAAACGTGATGGATCCACTGGGCATGGCACCTGTTACCACTACTATGTCCCCTGAAAAGCTTTCTTATGTGGCGATGAAATTTAAGAAGATGTGTGCCTCAATTATCCAACTTAAGAAGAAATACGACTTTAAAGTTGTAGTTGGCGGAAATGGAGCTTGGGAACTTGCACGACCGGATCGTATGAAGATTCATGGCATAGACACGGTGGTAATCGGTGAGGCGGACGAACTGGCCTTGGATCTTTTCCGTGATTTGGAAAACGGTGATGCCCCTGAACTTTTACACACCTTTGTGAGGAATATCGAAAATATCCCAATGATAACTGGTCCGACCATAAACTCACTCGTCGAGGCGATGCGGGGATGCGGTAGAGGTTGTGATTTTTGTGACGTAAATAAGAGATCAAAGAAAGACATACCTCTCGAGAGACTGCAGC
>JANWJI010000177.1 GCA_025449515.1 Nitrososphaeraceae archaeon
ATGCACCAGATCCTAAGCAAGTTGCTAGAGTAGTACTTGAAAGCATTGGGATGCCAGCAGTCTCCGCTAGTGAAGGTGTGAATTTCTTTAGATATCCTGTAGGTGAAGATGCAAAATTGTATGCGGAAGCAAAAAAGAAGATGAATGATTCTGAATTGCATTCTTTTGTAGCCAAAAAGACACTCTCATAACTTGCAAAATGAAGAGTAGTTTACACCAGAATTCAATAGAGTTTCTAATGACTTTTAGAATGCGTTTCCACGAATCGAGTTCATATTTATTAGTGACTCAGTTCAATAAACCCTTTGAGTCGGCAGATCCATTGATGAGTTTATCAAGTGCTTAATGTTTTACCTATTCATAGAATTAGTTAGTCATATGAGTTATATGAGTAAGTTTAGGAATATTCAGCAATTCTAATAACTCTGATTTATGTATCTCGGGATCTTTTTACTTAATATGCTGCTCTATCGATTTCAGATGTACGTCCTTTGTGTCAAGGCGCAATCTGCGGTAAAAGTAACCCCGATTTATAGCTATGATAGGATAGCATGGACTCTGGTCTAAATCAAGTTCCATAAAATAATTTAGAACAATTTCAACGTTTCCGCTATAGTATTTTCTCATGCTATGCTATGTTATCAAGAATTACATTGGGTTAGGCAAGTTCTTTGCATTGCCGAACATTTCTTATCCAAGGATTTTGGCATTTAGCGCGCGCCTCATGATAAAATGCCATAAAAGTTACGATCAGATGTTAGTCTACATCTGGTACCACATTTCTAAAGAATGGATGCAGAGATGTGAAGTACTATCGGCCTGAGTAGAAATTTCTTAAATAGTTTCTCCATTACCAAAAAGTATGCCAAACTACGGATCTAACAGGACACGAGGAGTCGTTATGCCACTCTTCATTGTTTTCGCATTTCTATTTATCATTCCAAGTAATCCAATAGGGGGCAGCAATATAAGCTATTTTGGTATTACCAATCTTGTATATGGTCAAACAGTTCAAATGAATTTCATTATTACAAATTCGCTAAACCTACAAAATATTCCAGCAAAAAAGGTTCATGTAGGAGATATTGATATTGCATACAAGACCTTTGGCAAGGGTAACCCAATATTGCTTATTGGCGGTAGTGGGCTTGTCATGGATGCATGGGATCCGTCTATTTTGATAGATCTATCTGCAAACCACACAGTAATTGTATTTGATAACCGCGGAGTTGGAAATACAACATCTGGTATCAAACCATTTTCAATTCAACAATTTGCAAATGATACAGCGGATCTACTAGATGCTTTAAAAGTACAAAAAGCAAACGTTCTTGGATTTTCTATGGGTTCGTTTATAGCTCAAGAGCTTGTGCTCTTATACCCAGAAAAAGTTAACAAACTTACACTTTATGGCACAACGTGTGGTGGCAAGGAAGGTATACCCCAGAACCCCGAGGTTGTAATGATTTTATCTGATTTTGTAATCAACCGACCACAAAGTATACATGAAATCCTGTCCGTCACATTTCCACCAGAATGGCTTAAATCTCATTCAAACGTAAGCCTTCCGCAATCTAAAGAAACTATTAGCTCTAACACCTTAAAGCAGCAGTTTCATCTAGTAGAAGATTGGTTTGCGACCAATTAGAGTGGTGTATGTAGTCAACTGTCAAAAATATCTGTACCACCTTTAGTCATAACGGGAAATGAAGACGTTTCTGTGCCTGCGGCTAATTCATTAATAATGACACAAAAAATACCAGGAGCCTGGCTTGTACAAATAAATGGAGCAGGACACGGATTAATGTACCAATATCCAAAACAATTTAGTGAAATTGTAAAGACCTTTTTGGAAAACGGTTGATCTTTTAGTATCTCTTACTGTTTTAATAGCTTTGTTAATCAATTCATCGAAAAAGCCCACATATGGTTCTAATTGAGTGTTATCACAAAAGAGTATCACAACTTCAAGAGATTTCAGTTGCTCCTCTGCACTAATCCGTAAAAGGTCAAGCCAAAATTCATCTTCTTGTGAATGCTCTATACTCATCCAGTACAAAAACGAGTGAGCACATGATCAATTCTGAAGTTGTTGGGCCCTAATTTTCAAAAAGCAGCGTAGCTTTAACCAGAAGATGAAATGTCCAAATTTCAATAGGTCTTGAGTGAATCAACGACAGCAGTCGCAACTCCTCGATGTAGTGTAGCAACTATACTTTTGATCCCTTGCATACTTATTAACTATTTAAGGTATACTTTTGCTCATGAGTGAATCCGACTTGACAGGAATAGAACAAAGGATTGGAAGTGAAGTAGACCACTTCGTCCACCGAGTACCAAAAAAGAACCACGACTCGAAGGTGCAGCTGAATAAGCAATTCGCTGAAATAATGAAGAAATACGGGGCTCCAGATCACGGGCCATTTGTTTTCAAACTATCTGCAATACCGAAATGTTAAGTGATTAAAATCCAGCAGCCAGGTTTATGAAAACGTATGTATCATATATCTTTCAACCTCTCTGTGACATGCTTATGCTTTTGATTCCAGTGTTCAAGAAATCTAGTAATTAAAGGTTGAAAGTCATTTGTTTTATATTTCTTTTTTTCTCTAGATAGTTTGCCCATGTCCTTTCCGTATTTTATGCAAGTCCAGCACCCTATGAATGGAATAAGTGGTGCGAAATAATAGCCTGTATGTCTTCCAGTAAATCCCCAAGCTTCTCCCACCAAGCAATATTTAGAATCATAGGACAGAATTCGTCTGTCCTTGGTAGTTAAGCCAACTTTAAGCTTAGTAGCCCAGGTAGGGCAAATCTCATCCAAGGTAAGTGGGGAAGACAGCTGCGTAATCGCTCTAGACTTTCGACGGCGCGTTCCATATATTTTTGATATTATCATAAGCTCACGTCTCAAATTAGATTTAGTCATAGTATTAGATCATTCAGTTGTACTCTATTATTGTTTTCATGAAATTTCCATTGTTGATAATAAACATTGTTCATTTAGACCACATTAAAGCACAAGTGACCACATAAACTGTCATGATCATAGTTAATGCCAAAGTACTTGTATAAGTTCGAGCTTATTTCAATAACGATTCACACCTGCAAAATCTGTATCGCGAAGCCAAGGTCAACAACTTTAATTATCTAATAAACCCTTCTTCGATCAACAATAATTCACTATTTTCTTCATTGTACGTTTCAGGAATATCAAACAGATTACAAAAGATCACTAGACAATATATCCAACTTTAATATAATGAATCAGATAGTGTAGCAAGTTCTTCTTATATCATCTTTAGGTTAATATATTGTGTCTTGCACTACTGGTGATTTGCCATGTGTTGATGTTAGTAAAAGTTCATTCATTAAACAGAATGTACAAAACTAGTCGCCTTCTCGTGTAGAATTTTTGCAAATTGATGTATATCAATATCTTTGAAAGGACTGATTTTTTTTAATGGAAACAGATCCTGTCCTTCATCCAATATTCCTCTTCCACGAAGGTCTTCAATAATTTTTTCTCTCAACTTTGGAGGACAGATCTTGCTATTATATACGCAACTAAGTGATCCATTAAACATCTCTTTAAGATGATCATCACCTTTTTCTTCATGAAAATGGGGATTCCTTGTTTCGACCTGCATTATATTTACACCTTTGTCCATAGCATCATAGTTTTCCGTAGGCAATATACCTCCGAATTCCTCTAATATATTTACAATTTCATATGGTTCTACTGAAAAACCTGAAGAGTATGTTAACAGTTCGGCTAATTTAATCGACATACAGTGTTCACCTGAATTTCCGGTCCGCATAACTTCGGTCTCGAATCCAGTATAGTATGAAACCAGTGAATTTAGATATTGATTTGTTATTTCTGACACTCTTCCCCACTTCGAAAAATATAATCCATTCTCGGAAACCTTAGGCTTATAGATCCACGATATCCGAACCATAGTATATGGGGAGTTGGACATCGCAATACCTGACGTAAATATTTTTACATATTCGTTCACAGCTCCTGGTACATAATTATCTGCGTCGATAAAACCGACATAATCTTTTCCTGCCATCTTGGCCAGAAGCATCCCGGTTATCATCCCTTCGGCTTTACCATTTCTAACAATATCATCTGGACCAAATATGCTGGTATGGCCAACTTGCTTCAGAGCTTCAGATAGACCTAAATCTTTTTGATGTAATATTATAGCATTTTTTCCTACAAATCTATTAAACTGTTCTAGTGCTTCTTTTTCTAATTTGTATCTATCTACCGGCTGCCTTGGACTATTGGATACAATGATAGTCAGACAATCATGAGGAATTCCGCTTAATACTCCTTCCAAGAGCTTTAGACGCTCACCTTTGATCGGTATAACTATTGCCATTTTTTTTTCGATTTCCGAGATTTCCTGGTTTCCAATGCTTTGAACTGTTTCAGAAGTTGTCCTACCATTATTGAATCCAGAATCTAATTCATATACACGTTGAACTCCATGAAGGCTTATGGCTCCAAATCTCTCGGTATATCTTGGCAGGTCCAATTTCATACGTTTAGAAGTGTTATAACTGCTTATAACTATTAGGTGACAAAATATGAATTCGCATACAATAATCTCACCTTTAAGTGGCAACTTAGTGTATAAAATATACGGATAGAAGACGCGATTTTATAGATATACAAAAAAAATGAAGCGATTAAGTTACTGTCTGTCTGCTTATTCCTTGTCTATGAATTCATCTGGGGTTGGGGGCTCTGGATTTAAGCCCTTTCTTTTTCTTATCTCCACTATCAAGTTTTTGAATATAGATTGCGGAACAGGCTGCCATGTCTTAAAATATGTATTCCACATAGCCTTACCCGCAGTACCTCCTCGCATGACCTCTGAAAGATCAAATGTTTCAGATGCTGGGACTTCCCCTTGAATAATTGAAACAACTCCTTTTTGCTCCACGTTCAAAAGTTTACCTCGCTTACCGGATAATATGCCAGCTACAACACCAATTTGTTCTTGTGGGCATTTGATCTCAATGCCGAGCACTGGTTCGAGCAAGACTGGATCTGCAATTAGCATAGATCCTAGCATAGCCCTTCTAGTTGCAGGCATTAATTGTGCCAGACCTCTGTGAGCTGGGTCTTCGTGCGGTACAAAGTGATGTAATACAAACTTTACGCCCCTTACCGACTCATGGGCAATAGGGCCTGAATGAAGTACATCGTCGAAACCAGATTTGATAGAGTCCATTGATTCTTGGATAAACTGCACACCTTTAGTTTCATCAATTAATATGTTCCCGCTTACATCTAACGCAGCAACACTTCTAGCTTCGTCTGCGGGCCAACCCTTTTCTCTAAGGATTTTTGCCATTTCTTTTTTATCCATGTCTTCTTTTACATGTCCAGATCTAATCAAATTGACGATATTTTCGTCAAGCGGCTCTACCCGCATGAAAATTTTATTATGCTTGTTTGGTGATTTGCTCATTATCGGTCCAGCTTTGGAACGTATAGTTTCTCGATAATTTATTAATGGTTGCGTAGTTGTTATGTCAAGACCTGCTTCTTGTAGCAACGAAGTAGCGATCTCAAGATGCAATACTCCCATTCCTGCCATTAATGTCTCACCAGTTTCTTCGTTAATCTTAACGATCAAATTTGGATCCTCTACAGTAATCCTTCGTAAGGCTTCGACCAATTTAGGCAGATCTTTTGGATGTTTTGGTTCTACAGCAATTGTAACCACCGGCTCTGAAACATATTTGATTGATTCAAATGCTGGAATACTTTTTACAGTGGAAATGGTCTCACCAGCAACTGCGTAATCGAGTCCGAGTAGCGCTGGGATATTCCCGGCTGGTAACATATTCACCACTTCTCTAGTATTACCCATGTATATGTTCACGGATTGAACCTTTCCTGGTCGCTTAGCATCAATTAGACGTATTTCATCGCCATCCTTAATCGTACCCGAGAAAAGTCGACCAGTCGCCACTCTTCCTGCCTGTGGATCTACGTTTATTGTTGTTACCATCATAGTTACTGGACCATTTTCGTCACATGAAAGGAGAGATCTACCAATATCTGAATCTAGATCACCTGGCCAAATCTTAGGTATTCTATATTTTTGAGCTACGTGTGGTGGAGGATGATGCTGTACAACCATCCCTAAAACTGCTTCATGTAATGGAGCACGTTCCGCGAGTGTTCTTATTGCATTGGGATCACTAGATGTATACGCATCATAAACATCCTTGAAACTAACGCCTTTTTTCTGGGCAACTTTATAATTAAATCCCCACCTATCTTTTGCTGAGCCGAATGCAACACTATTTCCTTGTATGCTAACTTTCCATACTTCTTTCAGTTCAGGCTCTGCGTAAATGTCAATTAGCCTATTGAATTCAGCAATTATGTTTGAAAGCCACTTCTGCATTTCAGCTGGATTTAATCTTAATTCTTTTACTAACCTGTCAATTTTATTTATATATAAAACTGGCCTTACTCTTTCCTCAAGCGCCTGCCTTGTTACAGTCTCTGTCTGAGTCATAATCCCTTCAACAGAATCTGATACGACTACCACGCCGTCAATTGCCCGAAGTGCTCTGGTAACCCTTCCTGTAAAATCAATATGTCCTGGAGTGTCAATCATGTTAATCACATATTCTTTTCCCTCACTTTCGTAGAATAAAGTAACATTTGCACCACGGATTGTCATCTGTCTGTTCTGTTCAAGTTTCATTGAGTCTAATGCAAGTGCTTGCCCTGCAACTGAAGGAGATATTATACCAGATGCTGCTAAGAGACTATCACTCATCGTTGTCTTGCCGTGATCAACATGTGCAATGACACCAAAATTACGAATTTGATCTTTATTCCCAACAATTCTAATGATATCCTGTGTCGATTTAAATTTAGGCATTCAATCGGAAAAATTTTCGCTGGAGGTTTATTAAACGTTCCTTATTAACAAGAAAAGCATGTTTTATGTATACTATAATAAACCATACAATTATAACAATTACTCGATAATAGTATTAATAAACAAGTAGAGTTTGCAAATTGTTCATAACCAGATTAGATGCATAATTCCAATAAAATTTTTTTATTGGGTATGCTTAATCATACTTAATAGCTGAATTATCATCAGCTTGACAGTTTATATGACAATGTTTATATATTATCTTTTGTCCTTATTTTAAGATTCAGACTACATTAAATGTATGATTATACAACATACCTATCTGAAATATCAGGATATAAAAACCTAGACCTTGAAGAAAGCGAGAAATCATTATTATTCAAAATTATGAATACGTATGAATCTTCGGCATATAAGATAGCATCTCATCTTAAGATAAAGCGCCTATCATCTCAATACAAATCTGAATTTCCTGTCATGAAACGACTGCAAGAATATAAGTTTATTAGAGAAGTACAACAACCATCACTTCTCCGTGATTCAATATATTACAAGTTAACCACTTTCGGACTATTTTATATCTTTTCTAATACATTGAACTATTCGCCACAGCTATTGGCGTATCATCAAGACAGCTTAATACTAAAAGCCCTACTCTTTCAATATCTACAGCCCAACACGATTAGACAGTGTACTGGTCGATTCTATGCAACCATAACTCAGTATTTGAATGATTGTTGTAAAATAACGATAACTGGCCTATCTAAATTCAAATTGCTCGATAATATAGAACAAGGTCTCATACAAATAGAACAGGATCTGAGACAGGAAGCTAAAATTTTAGTGATTAAATTAACGATAATGTATAATGAATCTAATTTATTAGCTGGTAATCCAGACATAACAGATGAAAATGCAAGGCTTTCATTATATGAGCTAGAAAGTAACATGAAAACAATTCTATCAAAGGATAGTAGATTCTTAGAATTTTTAGAAATGATCTATAGCGAAGTTAGTGAAACGCTTTCAGGATTCTGATAAGAATATTTGGGATTATTCATCGATATGAATAGTAATCTATCTAAGTGACGAGATTTAGAAAGTCATTCGTAATTATACAACATAACATTGGTCAGGGGTTAATAGGCTTGCATTATATATTTGAGAATAGAATTTGAAGTAAGAAAAATAATATTTTACTATAGTTAAGGTTATTCTTAATGAGCAATATCGTTACGCAATATGGGACTCATTTCTCATAGATCTCTGTTTCATTATGACGAAAGTGAACATGGCCGCTAGTACTAACCATCCAGATAGGCCAAAAAAGTATGACAAGATGCGATACGAACTCAAAACATACTCTGAAGAAGATGATAGTGGTTGACCTAGAAGGAGATCTCCCACTGCTCGCATACATAAGGATATAACAATCATAAGTAGAGGGATTTTATTGAAATTAGTAAAATGTATTATTTTTCCAATTATTGGAGGAAGCATAAGCAGTAAGTATAATGCTATGGTAAGCCCAATGAATCCTATGGCTATGGTGTGGATCGCAAGGTCATAAAAAACATAGTATTGACCGACTAAAAAAAATAATAGTGCTGTGGTAATACCTATAAGAAGAAACATAAAAGAAATCTTAATGTGAACGACGATAAAGTTATAACGAGCCTTTTTTTCTCCAGTAATAAAACGTAGAATTTCACTATTATCAAATCCTCCAAATGCATGAATCGCAATAGCAAATATCAAAGCAGATGCGAAAAATGTAAAACTAAAAATTATTGAAAGTAACAGTGTATTTAGAAAGATTAAAGATGCAAGACCCGAAATTATGCAAATAGATATCAAAATCAATGAAACAAGTGCTAAGGTTTTCCGTGGTCTTATATATCCGAGAAATGATGGTAAAGTTTTATACTCAATTCCAAAAATCATGAGTAACGGAAAAAGAAGCCAGAAGAGAATCTGAGTTAAGGAATTTGAATATCCATATTGTGATAGATCAATCAGATTGACAGTTATTAAAGTAATTAGGCAAAGAGCAATAAAATAATCTGATAGCCTTAAGAGCTTAGGTCTAATTCTTAATGTCCAGAACAATATGATTAAAAAGATTAGAATTCCGACAAGCCTAGAAATCATAATCCACGTCGGCAGATTCTTGTCATTTCCGACTGATTGTATAATCTGGAGGCTCAAAGATAGAAGTATCAAAATGAATGAAATGTAGACCAGCTTCACAGACACAAGCACATTTCTGAATCTTGGGATTATCATATAACATATTCCCATAATAAGTAACGTTAGAAAACCATCTAACTGTAGCATTTTATGAAGTTGAAGTGTGCCACGTAGCCATGATGGGAGATTTGTGCCGAAGATGGACATCATCCAGATTGATCCAATAAAGGATCCGATGAATAGAAGAAATATAGACGCAATTATGAATGGCCTGCTTGCAGAGCTGTAATTGATTGTATTTTCCAAAAACTGATTCTTGTCAGAGTTCTCGTTCCAGATCTATTTTATCCTTACAAAATTCAGTTACGCTACAAACTATTGGAAAAATTCTTTGAGATGATTCCCGTAGTTGGTGGATATAGGCTTTTTCCATTTTTACCCAGGGATCCGATTTTAGCTTGATTTCTACGCATTAAAGCATGAACACTTCACATCGCCAATAGTTAATATGTCATGCAAGATACATGATGTGGATTGAATCTTGAACAATGATGCAAAATAGACGAGAGCATTTCTATTGCAGAAAATGATGAACAGTATAAACATTATGCCGGATTTGATTATAACGAAAAGTTGATGGAACATCTAGCAGAATTAAGACTCAATAATTCCAAAATCTTTATTGAACATATGGCTCTTCCAACTCCACTAGTCCTTGGCGCAATAGAAGAAATTGCGTATTCCAAAACCAAAAACCTTGAAATAGAACTTCACAATGCAAGGACTAAACTTATAGTATCATTCAAACACACTTTCGATGGAACTCCGGTCAACTGGAACACATGGAGACAATTCAGCAGTAAAGAGAAAGCTGAAGCAAGTAGAAAAGAACTATTTGATGAATTTATTAACAAAACTCATAACATCAGCCCTTTAATCGAAAGTAGATTCTCTTCAATAAAAGAAACGTACAAAGAATATGAAATTGCTATTAAAGAGTATTCAACTAATACGAGGCAAAGACTAGATCCCCTTTTAGGGTATCTGAAAAATGAAAACATAACATATGACGAATTAGTTGAATTTGTAAAGCTTTTAGGACAAAAGGTTAGAAATCCATTCAGAGAAGCATTGAATGAAGTTAGTAAGAATGTTCTAAATAAGGAAGCAGAATATTATGACGACTTTTATTTTTTCCGAAACAGAATATACGCGGATATTGAATCTAGATTATTTGTAGATCCATTGTTTGAAGTGAAGAAGATCCTAAGAGCAATGGAATTTGATTTAAGCAATATTCACTTTGATATAGAAGATAGAAAGAATAAATATCCCTCACCAATCTGCTTCTTTGTACAAATACCTCATGATATTAGAGTTCTATACAAAAGCGAAAGTCCATATTTTGATTTACAAGGATGTTTTCATGAAACAGGTCATGCAATGCATGCAAGCTCAATCGATGAAAACAATCCTTATTGGGATAAATATAGGATTTCAATGGGAATAACAGAAATATTTTCGATACTTCTTGAAAGAATAACTAAGAATAGAACATACTTGCAATCACTTCTCGGTCAAGAGAACGAAGCGATTATTAATTAAATCTGTGCAAAAAATAAATTTCTAGAATTATTTTTTGTTACATTTTATGCTGCCAATTCACTAATGAAATTAGAATATTGGAATAAAAATCTAACTGTAGATGAGGCTTATCAAGTTTATGCGCGTTTGATTAAAGAATATACAGGATTTGAAATACCTGGACAATATCGGCTTTTACATCACATACTTCCAGAGTCAATAATTTATGTTCCAAGCTATTTACTTGCAGCAATAAGAGCAGCTGAATTGGATTCACATATGAGGAATAGATTTGGAGATACGTGGTGGTACAACAGAGAGTCCGGAAAGAGACTTAGAGAGATAATGAAACCAGGAGCTCAAATAGATCTGTCTATATTTTCCAAATTAGATCCCGATATCTTCTTGATGGAGATACTAAATTAAACCTTCATATCCATTTTCTATTAATACAAATATCAAGGTCTAGCTTGGATAATTATTATGTTTATTTACCTTTTCTGATTATGATTTCGAGGATTTCTGTAACTCATTTTGTTTTGTAAATCAGTACTGATCTTTAACGATCTGAAAAATCTAGAGAAGAGAAGCGAAAGGAAATAGTTAGCATGTGACGATCCCGGCCTTTCATTGAATTCTTCATAGATGATGGAAAATGGTTAGCATGAAAACCATTTCTTGGAATAATAAAGACAATACTATTACAACTAATAGATGTTATTAAGACAGTTACACAGGCAACAACAATTCTAGCAAACAATGATGATTCATCTCCTCAAGATATCGAAATCGAAATAAAAGGCAAGCAACATCAGATTTACTTCAAGCAAATCAGAAAACGATCCTGCTAAGCATGGCCAAAAGTACGCCATTA
>JANWJI010000178.1 GCA_025449515.1 Nitrososphaeraceae archaeon
GACTCGCAACAATATTAGTGACAGATCCAATTAAATCATAATTTCCCATAATTGTTCAATCTTACCGATTAGATGGACGAATCATGAACCGATCATTATTGTTGAGAGAAATTGTAATCTATCACTTGATAACAGAAATATGATAGCAAGGTGAAATTTAATAATACAAAATGAAATGTTTAAAGCGTCTATATCATTTCAGCCTTTGTAATAGATGGATCCGACAGATAAGGCCATTCTAGTGTCGCTATATGTAAGCTCATTAGACCCCACAAAATCTCCACTAGAAAGGATTAGAACTCGCTTTCCGTTGCCTAGCGACATCTATAAGAGCAGAATTGAAGATCTAGTCTCCAAAGGATTCGTTGAAAAAAATACTGACGGACTCACCTTTATAGGCAGAGACGCTATTAAGGTGGTTTTGGTAGGAGGTGTGTTTGATCTTATCCACCCAGGCCACATTCGGACCTTACTCGGAGCAAGATCACACGGAGATGTTTTGATAGTGGTTATTGCACGAACCTCTACTGCACTTAAGATAAAGAAATACAGACAAATTTATCATGATGAAGATTTGCGTAGAGAATTGGTATCATCCTTGAGCTTTGTTGATCTGGCCGTAATCGGCAGAGAAGGCTCCCTTTATGATACTGTCGAATTTATCAAACCTGACATTATTGCACTGGGATACGATCAGACCCACAGCGAGAAAGAAATCGCAGAGAACTGTCAAAAAAGAAATCTAAAAGCTAGGGTAATCAGGCTAAATACCCCCGTACCGAAGATCAAAAGCTCTAAAATAAAAGAAGAACTTGGAGAATCCATTTATGGAATTTAATAGATTGACCGAATTTTATCAACGCTAGACTATGTTAGAATGAACTCTTATCTTGACTTTGTCACCATTTCGAATTCCCAAATAATCTTTGATACAGACTGGAGCGATAACCTCTAATAGACTATTATCATAATGTGTTCTCTCCAAGACCAGTATCGCTGAATCTGTGATGGCTCCATCATTTATGTCTGCAGGATAACATTTAACCCAACCATATGTCCGTGATCCATCATTAAATCCATCAATATAGATATGAGAGGATCGGTCTATGTCGTGTCTCGAATTTGTAAACAGTTGTTCAGACAATTTGACGTTTAAAGTTCCCGGATATGGTCGATAACCCAGCTTTTCCATGAATTGTGTCTTATATCCTTCCAGCGACATGTAGTAGGCTCCTTCACCCATACCCGAAACGACTTTTCCTTCAAATGCAATGAGTGTCGATGGAGTGGGGGCCTCTAATGCTGTTTTAAGCAAAGACGATATGTTTTCGATTTCCTTATAGCCTCGATCTGTCACTCGCACCTTGAATTTCTGACCAATTCGTGCCCGTACAATAAATCCTAGGGATTCCAATTCCAAAAGGTGTTTTGAAGCTGCTTGTTGCGATTTATTTATGCGTTTTCCCAAGTTGCTGGTATTAATTTCTATAAAGCCTTGACCTGCGCCCATCACCAACAATTCTGCTAATGTAGGTACATGGACGTAGTTGACATCTGACATTTGGCCTATTACTAATTGCTTGTACCTAAATCTCCAAAGGTCCTTATTTTTATGTCTAAAGGCTTCTTAAAATCGGCTGTTCTATGTCCTACAATATATTCAATACCGGCCTTGTTTGCAGCTTCCACTAATCTTTGAGTGACTATTCCGTCTAGAACCAATACCTTTGCACCTTCTGTGCTATCTAGGCGTTTTAGTAGGTCTGATACTGGGACTTTCAGAAGAATTTTCATTGAGCCATCCAAAACTACGGCCTCTAATGTTTCATTAATTTGGGGGTAAACATCTCTAACAATCGAAACAATTTGCTGGTTGTCTTGATTGTCAACATCATTTTCAGTAGGAACCGTTTGTGCCTGGTTTGATTCACGCTCTACAGTGATTGAATAATCTTGTCTATCTCTTCGGTGAGTATGTTTTCGATCCGGTAGTTGCTCTGAGGTAACTATGTCTGGGATACTGACAGGAGCCACCTCGCGTAATATTTCTGCGAGCTCCAATGGAGTACAATCCTCAACCTCTCTACCTGGGGGAGCCCTGACTACTCGATCCATTTTAACTAGGCCCTGTAATTCCTTTAGAATTAGGTCACCTGCTCGATCGCCATCCAAAAATGCTACCACTCTTTTCCCATCCGTAAGCTTTGTTATGGATTCGTCTATTTTTGCACCTTCTATAGCAATGGCATTATCATAACCTGCACGAAGAAGGTTAATGACGTCTGCTCGTCCCTCTACAAGAATAATCCAATCAGAATCAAAAACTCCGCTCCCGCAGGCAAGTTGTGCCTTGCCAAACGCCGTTAACTTTCCTGGCTTACTAGCATCATAGACATCCTTTAGCATTTCTTCTCCTTCGCTAATAGTTTTCGTTGCCCAATCCTGAACTATTTTCTTTGCTCGGTCCACGATAACTTTTTTCTTTATCGCTCTGATATCATCTATGCCGACAAGTCCGAACTTCGCTTGAAAGGGTCCTACTTTGTCGATACTTTCTATCGCAGCCGCTATAAGTGCGGCTGTAGAGATATCAGTACTCATTGGAATTAGGGCATCTCCTTTTGCCATGTTAGACCTAGTGTCCACATTTACCTCGATCCTTCCAACTTTTGAAACTTTTTGTAGTTCATTTAGATTCATTTCCGGGCCGAGCAGACCTTCTGTTTGTCCAAAAATCGCACCTATTATATCGGCCTTCTCAACTAAACCATCAACCTCGAACTTTAATTTAACATGATACTTTACAATACCGGTACTGGGCAATTTCATAACCTCATTATTATTAAGTGAATTTACGGAGTCGTCGCTTGAATATAAGTGCTTTGACAGTATTTAGATCTGAAGGCAATTCCAATCACGTATAAAAATAAAGGTCAGGTCTTGAACCTGTGATCCCTGAAAGATATGGCGCATAAGAGGAAAGATCCTCCACATGTCTTATCTTTCCATTGTCGATGCCAGCCATTTTCTTTTTATACAATAAACTCACATTTCCTCCTCTGTATTGTAGCTGTCTCAGTAGTTTTCTTGTCAAATGCTTTCCAGTTCTATCCATATCGAATAACAAGATTATTTTCTTGTTAGTCAATGAATGGTTGTCAACAAAATCTGTAACTCCCCTAAAATGATTGAATATGCTTAGATTGCCATTGAATCCAGCGCTCGTTAGCGCTTTAACATCTCTCTTGCCCTCAACTACAATAACTGAGCCATTTTCTGATTCTTTATTTAACATGAAGATGAAATCGTGCAATCTATTGAGCTTCTCATGATCAATAGTTCTAAAAATCAATTGAACTTATCTTACTCTGATAGTGCCAACATTTATTTTTTGTGTTATTCCTTCTATAATTGTGAACGTGAATGATCCCATTTTTAATTAGCTTAAGGCCTGAGTAAACTTCACATTCTTTACTATTATTAGTAATTTCTTCGCATTTGGGCTTGTCGAGAAGCAAAGTTATAATTATCGGCAACTTGCTATATCTTTTGACCAGTGCTATTCGGTTCGTTCGTGTTGGAGATTGGTGGATCAGAATGGCTAATCATAATACTGCTTGCTTTGATCTTGCTATTTGGTACAAAAAAAATTCCCGAGCTATCAAGAACACTAGGAAGGGCAGCTGGGGAATACCAAAAAGCACATCAAATGTTCAAAAACGAAATACAGAATGCCAACCTGGGATATTCGGACGATGCAAGTTTTGTGTCGCCAAAGATAATTGGCCCAGTATCTAACGAGAAGGAGAAATTGGCAGCCATTGCAGATTCGCTTGGCATTATATATTCGGATAGTACAACTGAAGAGCAACTAAGGATAATGATATCCGAGAGAATGCATGGATAACATCTTTAAAATAGGCTCTCAATCAAAATCAGAAATTAGAGCATAGATAAGCATATAAGTTCGAGTTATTCTACGAGTTGCTTTTATTCAACACTTAAATATATCGATTTTTTCAAACACTACAATGTCGAAATCAAACAAGGATGTAACTCTAAACCCATTTGAAATAGCGCTCAAACAATTGGATGAAGCAGCCGATTTAATAAACCTTGAATCAGGCATGCGAGATGTGTTGGCTAATCCTAAGCGTGTCCTCACCGTTTCACTACCAATCAAGATGGATAATGGTAAGATACAAGTTTTTACGGGATTTAGATCGCAACACAACGATGCGAGAGGACCATTTAAGGGCGGTATACGCTATCATCCTCAAGTGACTATTGAAGAAGTCAAGGCATTATCTATGTGGATGACCTGGAAATGTGCAATTGCTGATATTCCTTACGGAGGTGGCAAAGGTGGAATAATTTGCAATCCTAAGGAAATGTCTGAGATAGAATTAGAACGGCTGACGAGGCGATACGCTTATTCTATAGCTGATATAATAGGCCCTCGGACGGATATTCCCGCCCCCGATGTGTATACCGGAGGGAAAGAGATGGCATGGATTATGGATACTTATTCCGCTCTTAAAGGAAATTTCGGTCAGCCTGAAATAATTACTGGTAAACCTCTGGCAATTGGCGGCTCATTAGGTCGAACTGAAGCCACTGGCAGAGGATTGACGTTTACAGTGCGAGAAGCAGCCAAGAAATTAGCAGTTGACTTGAAACAAGCTACTGTAGCAATCCAGGGCTTCGGAAATGCTGGGCAGTATGCTGGGCAGTTACTAGAGGATCATGGAGCTAAAATAGTGGCGGTTTCGGACTCTAGGGCAGCTATCCTCAATAAAAACGGTCTAAATTTGGAAGGTCTTAGAAATCACAAGGAGAAGAATGGTTCTGTGGCCGGCTTTCCCGAAGCAAAGGCTATATCTGGTGAGGAGATAATTGAGACTGAATGCACAATCCTAATACCAGCAGCACTTGAAAATCAAATAACACAGAAGAATGCCTCAAGAATAAGTGCAAAAATTGTAGCAGAAGCAGCAAATGGTCCGACCACTCCGGAAGCTGATGAAATATTGTTCAAGAATAAGATCCTCTTAATCCCCGATATTTTAGCAAATGGAGGAGGAGTCACAGTATCTTATTTTGAATGGCTGCAAAATCTAAGGAGAGAGTATTGGACAGAATCTGATGTTAATGAGAGACTGGATAAAAATATCTCGAAGGCCTTTGCTGATGTTTACAATGCTCATGAAAAACATGGAGTGAACATGAGAAAGGCCAGCACTCTATTAGCCATAGAAAAAGTCGCAGAGGCAACACGGATCAGGGGTCTTTGGCCTTAATTAGACTCTATTATTTATTATTTTGATCCTCATTCAGTATTAAAGGAATGTCCGCATGAACAGCTCTTCGTAACATTGGGATTATTAATTTTAAAACCAGAGCCCATAAGGCTATCTACATAATCAACGTTTGCTCCTTTAAGATACCTTTGACTATACCCATCAATTAACACCTTTACCCCATTCTGCTCAATCACGCTGTCATCTTCTTCTGGCTTTTCTTCAAATCCCATACCGTATGAGAGACCTGAGCAACCACCACCCGAAACATAAACTCTAAGATACAAGCTATTATTTCCCTCCTGTTTCATAAATTCAGCCACCTTCTCTGCTGCCTTGGTGGTTATCGTTATTACTTGACTTTGTTGTGTGCTCTCCATTTTGTTATATTTAGGTTTAATAAATATAATAACTTTTGCTTTCAATA
>JANWJI010000179.1 GCA_025449515.1 Nitrososphaeraceae archaeon
CATTTGCTATTCATCTATGATTTGTGATTCTTTTATCTTTTGTTGCCAAGTATGGATGAGAGTTACATCTACGGTTATCGGTTCGTTTTGAGATTTATTGATGATAATAAACGCGTATGAATCACTTTGTGCCGGTTTAAAGATATCATTAATTCTACCACCTTGATTACAATAAAATGTTCTAATATCCGAAGGACTATGGCTAACCTTCCATTTATCAACATCTCTTCGGCTCACAATCAGAACTTCGACCTCATAATTTGACTCAGCTGGGATTATGTCAAAGGCTAATCTATAGTCAATCATGAGGATTAGATTTACACCGAAATAAAGCATTTCATAACCCCGAGAAGTACAAGCAGGGATATTGAATTCGTTGACATTCCGTATGACATGAGAAATAATCTTCATTTTAGCTTGGGTAAATAATTAATTGATATATTAGTTATCACATACCGAAGAACCAGAATAAAGTATTGTGTTGCCCATTGTACCCGTATAGTCGGTGGAAGATTGGTGGACATTCTAACAATCCCGGTACAATGAAGGATCCGGATTTAGTAAGTGTGGTGTAGCACATATTGTCAGTATTACAGCCTTTTCTTGGGTCAATCGCTTTCGTACTGTCATGACATGGTCGTCACATGCATACAGTTTGGCATAATCTGAAGTCTCAAAGCACCAATCTGCAATCTTAATACATTCATCGTAAAGACAGCGTTTGTTCAATTCTGCTCCTCTTTCTTAAATATAGAACAATCACACTCTAAACAAAAAACAATCGGTGTGATTTCCCCATTTTTCAAACTCTTAATTGTGGTAAACATATGATACATCTTAGTATGCTTGCATTTGCAGACTTCAGCATCACTCATCCCGGTTCACCTTTAGCAGAACTGTTAAGATAATGAGATTCATATTGAAGTGATGCCTGGACGCATATCTTATTAGCTATCACTGATTACCCAGCTTATGATAGAAGTCTATCTTATTATGTACTACTACTATTTTCTGTGAAGGCCATATGCTCATCAATATGTCTCATATCACTAGATAAGATCAAGCCGAACCCGAGGTTTGGCCAATGGATCTTAATATATTTTTCATTGCTTGTTGGATTTTCAATTTATAATCGCATTTGGTCGGATAGAATTGACAAATCCGCTGCTCCGCTTTTAGAAATATTCGGAATTCAGTTGAGGAATTTCAGAAAAGCAAACACGTGTTTGCACACCTTATCGTTCGGCATTGATAATTGTTGAAAACAGCTAAATGTAGTACCATCAGATATTATAATCAATATACTGAGTGCTGATTTTAGCCCCGAAGCGATTTGTAAGAACGAAGCAAGTCGCATCTGAGGTCTACTGAAGAGGCTTCTAGTACGCTAAAGAATGGGCTAGATAGATGTAGTACTCGAAGGAGATTAGACTTTAATCCTAATTATAAAATCAAATATAATATCAATTCTGCAAATAGGAATGGTTAACCTACCTATAAGTCTCGAGAAGTTAAAGACAGAAAACGCATACTTGCACAATCTGCTCACTAAATCTTATGTAGATAACGAACTCTCATATTGGTAATCTGAATCAGACTAAATCAGAACCTGTATAATTATATCGAAAAAAGTGAGCTTAATGCAGATGTGCGGCATACCAGATTATAAATATTCTTTAAAGGATGACATCAAATGTAAAGACCAACACCTCGCTCTTGTAAGAAATTATGTAAATGTCTTTCTAGAGGCGTGCCAAATAACGTGTCTCTATTGATAGGTTGACACGTTGATGCTTCTCTCAATTTGTCAAATTTGACTGCTATTTAGAACGAATTTAAAATACAGGGATGACTTTATGAAGAATCCCTCATTAGAAATGGTTGTAGAAGACATACACAATTTTGAGACCCACGGTGCCGAAAGTTTTGGATACTAACAAAAAATCCGACTTTCTAGCCTAGCATTCCGAATAAATGCCAAATCTGGTAGAAATTTATCTCTGAATACAGGCTAAGTAAGATCAATACCACAGTTGCTGCAAAATTTAGGCTTACTATGATAAGCGTTACCACATCTTGGACACTTGAATAAGATCTTAGACCCTTCGAGTAAAGTACGACGCAGACCTTTGATCATGACAATGAGTCTGTCAAAATCTTCTTCGGTCATCTTCTCAATCCCATCAATTTCGTCTTTTATCGCTGTTTTCGTCACCTAATAACTTGGGTCGAACTTCGGTCTTTAACTTTAACATTGATTCTGTATGCTGCAATCTTCTTTGCGAAAGTAAAGTTACTAGAGACACAACTATGCCGATTCCTGAAAACATTACTAGTACTGCTATTATACGTCCGATTGTTGTGACTGGTGTATAATCACCATATCCAACAGTTGTTATTGTTATTACAGCCCACCAAAATGCGTTACCTAAGTTAGTTATATTCGCGCCAGGTCGATTGTGCTCAACTAGATACATGCCAATACCGCCAAAAATTACAACTGCGAAAATAAGACCTATTGGAATAACAAAATTAATGTTTGTCTTTAGATATGTGTAGAGGTGATTAATTCGCATTGAGTGGATATTTCTTAGGTATGGAATAGCATAACACGAGTATCAATATAATTATTTATGTATAAATTAATAGCTGCCCGAGGGATAAAATAGCGTGAGCGTCAACACCCAAATTTGAAGGTCCTATACTACAGCCTGTGCTACCTTCAAATGATTCATTCTGCATAAGTGACATCTCTTAATTCAGAAAAATTTCAAGAAAAATAGCAAGAAATGTAAATGACCATTTTGATATAGAAATCGGTTTTTCCACGATTTACGAGTGGATTCAAAAGCACATACCTATTATCTGTAACTTTCCCAATTCACTAATGTTGCAACTAGGAGAGATTTGAGATGCCAACGAGCTATTAGTCAAAATGGTCTTATTTTTATTCTCCAAAACCATTCGAGAATAAGATATCATATTTACAAACCGACTCGGTTCATTGGTTCATGTTTATATTGAAATTTATGATAAGACTTCATCTGTAGGTCAGTTATGGCTGCGGGCCCAATGCAGCATTCTATAGACGAAACTTCTTTAGAGACTTGACTTTCCCACTCATTTTGGAGGACTATGATTGGCTCACCCACCAGATTAGGACTAGAAAAAATGCTGTAGAGCAAATCATTGTTCATATCTAATTACTCACAATCTGCTGTCTTTGTATCCGCGCCTGGCTGACAGCTGGCAGTTGGGTATTATCTTATCTCACCTCCTCCCGTTCTCTTGTGTGTACGGATAGCTGGACTAAGCTGCATACATCTATCAGAGTTTATGGCTCACTTTGACAACAGCTTAGAGAATATGCCAGATTCAGCATACTAGACCTATGTGGTAATTCATGATCTGGGGTCAGCTAACCCTATTCATTATAGAAGGCAACTTTCACATGGCTTACAGAGCACATTTATCCATAATAGATAGTTCGTAATATGTAACACTGTGAGTAAGAAAATAAAGACGACGCCCACTAAAAATTCATCTAAAAATGGTCCGTTAGGAATAGAAGAAATGAAGATATCAATTTCATCTGATGATACTGTACGCATAGAATCTAAGAAAGTTAGGCCCCATAGAGCACTGATTCTTCAAGGAGGAGGAGCATTGGGTGCATACGAAGCCGGAGTCTTTAGGTCATTAACAGAAGAACTTACGAGGGAAGATGAGAAAAATGGAGAAAAAGATAGACCATTATTTGATATCGTTGCTGGTTCGTCAATTGGCGCAGTTAATGCTGCGTTATTGGTGAGTTATGTAGTTGAAAATAAAAGCTGGATAGGAGCTGATAATATGCTTTACCAATTTTGGGATGACTTGTCAAATCCTACTTGGTGGGCTCCGGGATGGGCAAAAGATAATCCAATATTTATTAGATGGAGGCAATTTTGGATAGACTCTGTTCGAGATAACGAACTCAATGGCTATATGTGGAATTGTTGGAAAGTATTAAGAGAAATATGGAATAAATATCATAACAATAATTCCCCAGTAGAAATCGAGAATGATATCAAGTATGAACGACCATTGGGATTTCCTATCCCATATCTAACAGATGATTGGCCTTACTTCGGCTGGATTGGAAGCGATGAAAACTGGAAAGAGGAAAAGCCATGAATTGGTTCATATTATTGGTGGCCCGAAAATTTAGGACCAGTTGCATCTGGTGAGACTGCGCGAAGATATTTTTCATATGCGAGATCAGTCATTTTTGGTACACCCAATGTTCTTTCACCAGCTATTATGCAACCCGACTGGAAGTTCTTTGATCCTGCACACTCATTTACAAGGTTTGACAATAAACCATTGGAGAGAACAATAAAGAAATATTGGGACTACGACAAACTCCCACTCAAAACCTATTTCGAAAAAAATCAACCGAGACTTCTACTTGTTAGTGTTGATGTACAGGACTGTAGAACTGCAGTAGCATTTGATAGCTATGAAAAAGAAAATGGTAGATGTAAGACTGAGTACGGAGATGATACCCTAAGACATGTTTTTGAGTACGACGGCATTACAATTGACCGCAAGCATGTCAACCCACCTAAGATACAAATATCCAAAATTCAGATCACGAGAAGAAAGTGTCGAGAACTATAGTGAAGACGGCCAAGAAGTACGAGGAGAAAAAGTAGGAGTAAAAGTTGAACAGAAGGATCGTTACTTCTGGGACGGAGCTTACTTGAGTAATACCCCATTAAGGGAGGTTTTACAAGCACATCGGGATTATTGGCATAAAGTAAGAAATGCAGAAGTGCCAGATCTTGAAATTTATATTGTTAACCTATATCCGTCTACAGAGAAATCTCTTTCAGGTGTCATCGCTGATCTTGATGTAATACAAGATAGAGAAATTGATATCAAGTTCCATGATAGAACTGACTATGATATCCAGGCAGCAAATACTACTACAGATTACGTAGATTTGACAAAGGCGATTATAGATCTTGCGCTCAAACATACAAAAAACAGTAATTCATTTCAATCTGACCTTGTGAGTATCTTAAATTCACAAACCAGAAGCAAAGGGCGTAACAGAATGTACAGAAAATATGGTGATCTTCTAGCTGGACGCTTCCGCATAATTAAGGTAGGTTATATAGAGCGCATTGATGATGGTAATACAATTTTTGGTAAGGCATTTGAATTTTCTTATCGCACGGTAAATGATCTCAGAGATAGTGGATATAGGGATGCATCAGAAAACATGAGATATGACTAGATATTTACAAAGGATTTTAACAATGAAGCATCTACACAGTAATAATAAATTCTCAAATTAGGTTCTCCATTATGGGTTCTCTTAATGACAATATGCAGTATTTGCTTTGAGTAGCACAGTTTACGTGAATATAATGAGTATGAACGAACCTTTTGGCGTTCCAACGACGTACATTGTTGATTTGTAAGATGGAAATATAGAAAGTTATATAAAGATGGGTCGGAAATTGAAAGATACGGGATAATGTTACTTACACTAGCTAAAAACCATTATTCTCATCCAATTTTAGATAATGGGATTAGTTCGTTTTGTCATTTATATAATGACAGTAGTGATCGTAACCATAAGCACTATCTTTCTGACTCTTCTTCTCCGTCTCTTACTGATCCTAATCGTCTACAAAATCAGAGATCAAATTTAGATACTACCATAGAAATGGAAGCAAAAGAACTACCACAACCACAACCACAATCACCATTGATCAAAAGGATACTTGTTGTAGATGATGATCCTGACCTTACATTAACTTTCAAAGCGGGTTTAGATGGTTATTATTACGGCGACGACTACAAGAAAAGATTTGAAGTATATACGTATAATGATCCTTTATTAGTATTAACACAATTCAAACCACATTTTTATGATCTTCTTCTTACTGATATTTATATGCCAAACATGAATGGCTTTCAGTTATGTCAAAAGATATTAGAATTAGATGTTAATATTAGAGTATGTTTTATTTCTGCATTAGAAGTAAATATTCAAGCTCTAAGAGAAGTATACCCTAATGTAAGTTTTGGATGTTTTATCAAAAAGCCAGTTACAATGGAACGTTTAATTAAAAGATTATCGACAGAGTTAGATTAGATTAGTAGGATAGAGGCTTCGTATACTAAAGCCAACATGTGGAAGGGTGGTTATGTAGTTCCCCTTGTAAACATAAATAACTTACCCAGAGTAAATTTAGTCTTAGGCTTGGAAAAGAGCAATACTAGAACTGAAATAATCTACGGAACTCAAAACATAATTAAGAGAACATTGCAAAGAGTTTCTGCTACTATCAAAAAGATAGATGTTTGCATTTCTTCTGCAGCAGTAAAGGGAACTGTTAAAGCAGAACCTATTTTTAAGAAAACACTAAGACTTAAGGATATTGGTATCAAGATTAGAGACATTACAGAGATCACTAAACATAATCTTCCTTATTGCAAAACTTTAATGCTGACTGCAGAATTCCGTCATATGGACGGTATTAGGGGAATTTTTCAATAGTTGATGGAAGAGACTATCAAGCAACAGCAGCGGTTAATGAAGGAGATCCATCTAATGAAAGTGTTTTAAGCACTGCAAGGTCATTTGTGGACCAGCAACAATTCATATTTGATATGTTATGGCATAAGGCAGGTCCTGCAAAACAGAGAATAAAAGAAATTGAACAAGGCTTGAAAAGATAATTTATTGAAACTATACAAGACCATTACGAGACACAAAAAATTTTTAGTAATATATTAAAATCTGCAAATGAGGAAATTCTGATAACACTCCCACTACTTTTCCTATTTCAAATAGTCCTAAAAGAATATCCGAATATTTTCTAGTTATCATTGCCAGGCTATGGTTCATTGTGTTACTATTTAATAAATTATTTATGATATCGTTTCGCCCCATGATCATTTGCAGAAATAATACGTAGAGATGAATCCCGAAACTACGAAACCTTCTCATTATGACTATGAGAAGCCTAATTCAATAGTATCTGAACACCCTAACTAGGTTAACACGTCTAGCCAGTAATTATTAGTCCTTATATCTAGGAAAATAACTAAATCCATCTTGCATGAAGATTTTTTCCACTTCAATATCTTTGGATGATGACTGGTTTGTTTTCATCTTCAGTAATCTTGTCCTTTTTGTAATTTTGTTACGTCTTTCAATACTTGTCATTATTATCAGAATCTCCTTCTATTTCAATAAGCCAACTTGCTTGTAGAAACAGGGCTTGATTGATTTGTCATGTATCTTACAAGCCGTAAAGTGCCATGCCGCTTCCAACGCAAAGAATACTGCTGCAAATCCAACACCAATGTATGCTATATTTTCTAACATATTTGCTCTAAGATAATTGAAGAATATAAGGCTGTTGGACACAATATTTAACAATTGATAAGTATTTTATAAATAATAATCTGTGTCCTAAATGTTTAGTATCCAAAATGTTAGATGTATCATACATTTGTAAGTATAATCCTGTGATGTCAACATCGAAAATCTATAGTGTTGTCAATACCTGAGGATGTATGGCAACAAATATGAAAGTATATTGGCTAAATTGGTCAGTAAAAGAAGACAATTATTGCACAATTTAGAGCATTTGCTTAAGTTTGGTTTGACCAGCTATTCTCATTTCGTGGTCTGTGGAATTGTAGTTACAGATTTACATTTATTATTGTGGCACCGCTGAAGGTGTTATCGACGAGGGAGTTGTCGCAGTAAAATTATCCAAAGTTGTTTGGTTTTTCACTGATTTTGGAATACCGCATATTTCTGATTCAGTTGAATTAACGAAGTTGAGTTTTGGATTATTAGGATCGCACATTTGAG
>JANWJI010000180.1 GCA_025449515.1 Nitrososphaeraceae archaeon
ATCCAGAAATGTTTAAACCTGAATTTTGATCTCAATGTCTAGGCAAATCTGTTCGTCAGATTCCGTTAATGAAAATCCTATCTTGTCTAAAAGTATCAGTACGTAGAAACTGAAAACCTTCCTTTAAGGGTGGCATCAATCAACCTCAACACGCTAGACGCAGTTTTGCGGTAGAATATTACCTCATTTCCATTGTCCTCTTTAATTTGCAGTACAAATTCATCAACATCGGTCTTATTAACAAAGATTTTCTTCTTTATGCCATCTATTCTCATGCCATCATCCAGATCCAATGAATTCAAATGGAATATCAAGTCTTTAGGGTTTATTTTCTTCTCTAGCCCCATACGTCAGCCACCCTATACAGGGAAGAATGATTATTTAATATAGATTTCTTGCTCATGACTCGCCTAGCTTTATGTAGTATTCGAAGCGCCCGATCCCTGTCATGAATTTTCAAATGAAAGATAGAAATACAAATATTGCAGATAAATAAAACTTTTCTTGGTCATCTAATATTGCTTGTTATATGCAGTTATTATTATCAATATATGATACTATCTAAAATCTAACCATGAAATTGTTTGATACATTGAGGATGAAAGCGATCGGTTTAGGACCTCACCCAAGACAGATCAAAATCCTCGTTTGTGGCCCGACTTTATATGAAATGTGTCACCTGGGACATGCCCGAGTGTTGTATTTTTATGACCTCATGACTAGATATTTTACTCACAAAGGGTTCCACGCTATGACGGTTGTCACTATCACGGACATAGATCCGAAAATTTCCGCAAAGGCAATAGGGATTGGCATTTCGACACAGGCGCTCTCAGATAGATTCATGAATGAATTGTTACACGATATGTCTCTGTTGGAAATAGGTGGATTTTTGCTTCTGGCCAGGGTATCAAATTATGTTAATGCGGCAATTGGTCTCATCAAGAAGCTATCGAGCGAGAAACTAGCATACTCAGCATCCGGCAATATCTATATAGATGTTCGAAAGATTCTCCGATACGGAGAAATGTCTGGCATGTCCTATGACAGAATCAAAGAGCTCAGGATTGATATAGCGCCAAACAAACATAATCCAGGGGACATACTTCTATGGAACTCGATTAATTTTTCATGTCAGCAATTTTTCGATCCTGCCTTTGGAAACGGTATACCATGGTGGCATATCCAAGACGCATCGATAGCCATGTCAATTTTTGAAGGTCATTATGATGTTCACGGAGGCGGCATAGAATTGATTTATCCTCATCACGAAACTATTCTTGGACAATTGAGAGCACTTACCAATATCGCTAGACCGGTAAATTGGTGGACTCACGTAGGCACGGTTACTATAAGAGGGAACAAGATGTCTAACTCACTATCAAACACGCTAAAGATAAGAGATATAGCAAGAGAATTCTTGCCCAACGTTATTAAACTCTACCTTTTGTCTAAGCACTATCGCGAAGAGCTGTCCTTTTCCAAAACCTGCCTTAAAAAATATGCTGCTATTGACAAACTTATCACAGAATCTGTCATTTCAGAAAAAAACTCAGATTGTATTAGTTACAGTAACAAGATTTTTGCAAAATTTCAAACATACTTAGATAATGACTTTGACACTCAAGGGGCACTCAGTATCATGTTGGAGGGAATAGCCAATGGTATTGACAGAAATATCCTTTCTAAGATGACAGATATATTTGGTCTTTATTACTGACAATCATATAGAAGACAACGAGAACAAGTTTTGTTCGCTGTGGACAACTTTTCAAAGAATCGATGACTGTGCCAACTTATTTCTTAATAACAAACTGGGAGGAGACTATTTTTTTAATAGACTAAACAACCTCCAATTTTGTGGTAAAATCGAACATACCCTTGATAAAGCTTCCGAGATATGTTCGAAGAATAAGCATGATCTTTATGTTCATATTCCATATACCTCAAATAATTATCCTTTAATCGCCTTGCTTATAGAAAGAGGGTTCCGATTATTTGATAGAATGTATGTACTAAAGATAGCCAATCATCTTCATGTTACTGGTGACCGAAGTAGGCCTGGTCTTCATATCAATATAGAAGTGCAAAAGGAATCAGAACTGTGGGTCAGGGTTTTTTGCGATTCGTTTTCTGTTAGTACCTGGAAACACGAAGTAAGCAAAATTATTAATCGCAACAATAGTAATCTTGCATTAATTATAGCACATATCCCTGAAAAGCCAAATAATCCAGTAGGATGCATGCTATTATACAAATTTCATAATATTACTGGTCTATATTGTTTAGGTACTCTAAAACCCTTCAGGCGGAAAGGTATTGCGACCAAAATGGTTGAATTTGCTGCTTCCTACGAGAGACAAATGAATTCCGAATTTCTTATCGTTCATTCGTTAGCTAACGAAAACACAGTTAATATTTACAGAAATTTGGGCTTTGAGACAGTTGCGGTCAAGGTGATACTCGCATCCAGGTTTTTACGATATTAGAATATAGACAATTGTTAGTTTGCTATAGGCACAATTCTAGAGCAATTAATTCAAACCCAAAGATAAGATCCTCGTACTTGGAATTGAGGATATAAAGAATGCAGCGACTTAATTAACTACGCGTCTGTTTAACACTCAGACGTGACTAATAATGCAAACATGTTAGGTTTTGGAACTAGTAGAGCATCTGGAGAATGGACTTATCTTATGTCGTACATAGTTTGTCTTACTTTTGCTTTGACGGTCACGATATGAACCTAGTTTCGAAAGTTGGCAAGGATTATGGTATCAGGCATGAATTTCTCATTACATCAAATTTCTATTTTGCCTTCTATAAAATCTATGAAATTTTTTTTGGCTTGGTTGTATGACATTTGCTTGGGTGGGTGCTTGAAACAATACGCGGAGACACTTTCTAATGACCCAGAAATTCCCCGCTCTAGAGCCACCTTTGCGCCCCTGATAGCATCAATCATAATACCAGCGCTATTATAAGCATCAACAACTCTGAGCTTAAGATCGACTTCGACTGGAATATTACCGAAATATTTTCCTCGAAGATAGATGTACGATATTTTATCATTTTTTAGAAAACTGACGTAATCAGATGGTCCGATTCTCATTGGAATATCATAAGGTGCCATAGCTGCTACAGCGCTGGTTTTGCTAATCCTTTTGTCTTCTAATCGATCTTCGTCGAGCATGTTATAAAAATCCATATCACCACCAATGTTCAATTGATATGTCTCATCTATGTTCACTCCCCTATCCACAAACAGTTTTGCTAATGTCTTATGAAGAACAGTCGCTCCGATTTGACTCATCACATCGTCTCCTGCACACGGTATACCTTTACTATCGAACGCTTGCTGCCACTTTGGCGAAGATGCAATAAACACTGGAATAGCATTAATAAAACATACTCCAGTTTCAAGACACTTTTCAGCATAGAATTTTGTTGCATCCCTACTTCCTACCGGCAGATAGTTTAACAAGATTTCTGCATGTGTATCTTTCAAAGTTTGAGCAACATCAGTAAATGCTTCGTTTGATATCTGCACTTTCCCGTGGTAATGGTCGCCTATGCCATCCAATACTTCAGCTTTTTGTACCTTTACGTCCATATTGTCAACACTGGAGGTGAACACGGTATTATTTGGCTCGGCAAATATTGCTTGAGAGAGATCTTTGCCGACTTTCGATTCAATCACATCAAATGCAGCTACGAATTCCACGTCATCTGGGTCATAGCCTCCCAAATTATAAGCAGTCAGTCCCAGACTACTTGTGCGACTATGTTCAATATTTTTTTCATCTGTATTAGATTCAGCGTTATTACGGTTACTGTTATACCTAAGCGTATCATCAGATTTTAGACGAGTATCACTTCTATTTGCATGATAATAATTAATACCCTGCACTAGGGCTGAGGCACAATTTCCTATTCCAGCTATAGCAACCCTAATTTTTTTAGCCATGAAAGATTCCCATAAGATTGTATATATATATTGTTGCTACACCTCGCTAGATATCTAAATCTGTACCGAAGAGAATTAAGCAAGATCCTCTACATTGTAGCGAAGAAATACTCATAATCCAATTTCTCAAATTGGATAGACTAGGTCAACAGATTGCTAATACCACTGATGAGAACATTAGCCAAGATAAGCTCCTTTGTCTACGTGCTGACCTTGTCCTAGGTCATTTCGATTCTAGTTTAAATATTTAAATTGGCGCTTGGACGCAAAATCTAGTGGGCTTGTAGCGCAGACCAAAAACTTGGGCGAAAAATGGATAGCGTGGACGCCTCCTAAGCGTCAGGTCGAGGGTTCAAATCCCTCCGAGCCCGAATCATTATTGTCCATTTAATTAGGCCCTTTGATATCATATAATTATAAATCTGAAATGGCTTTAGAGCAAGAAGATAATCCTTTATCACAATTTATGTATAGCCTCAAGGCTCCGGAGACACGTAGACAGTGGCCTCAAAGACTCAAAAGGTTCTTTGACTTTCTAAAAATTGAAGGCGATTTAGATAACCAGGCAAAATATTTTGTAAATAAAGCGAATCAAGATCCTCAGTGGGCTCAGGAGAGCTTTATTCGATACATTTCATTCCAAAATGAGAGGGTAAATGCAGGGGAGATTTCAGCTTCTACGGTCCCCAATTACTTTAAACCCGCCAAATTATTTTGCGAGATGAACGACCTTGTCTTCAATTGGAACAAGATCAGAAGAGGACTTCCTGTGGCACGACAAGCTGCAAACGACCGGGCGCCCACTGTAGAAGAAATTCAGAAGTTGACTGACTATCCTGATAGAAGAATAAAGCCCATCGTTTGTACAATGATTTCATCTGGGATCCGACTAGGCGCTTGGGATTATCTGAGATGGAAGCATGTTATTCCATTGATAGACGATGATGGGCAGGTCATAGCAGCCAAATTGATCGTGTATGCAGGCGAGCCGGAAGAATATTACTCTTTTATTACGCCGACAGCGTACCGATTGTTGAAAGAATGGATGGAATTTCGCCATTCTTATGGCGAAGGAATTAGTAAGGAATCTTGGCTTATGCGTGATATATGGCAAACAACTAACGTGGGTTACAAGTCAAAATTCGGTCTCGCTACCTGTCCTAGGAAGCTTAAGGGTAGTGGAATTAAGAGGTTGTTAGAGCGAGCATTGTGGGAACAGGGACTCCGCCGACCACTTGAAAATGGATCTAGGCGTCACGAATGGAAGGCAGCACATGGGTTCAGAAAATTTTACAAGTCAAGAACTGAACAGTCAATGAAACCAATCAATGTGGAAATTACTATGGGTCACAACATTGGAGTCTCCGCATCATATTATAGGCCTTTGGAGAGGGAAGTTATGCAAGATTACCTAAAGGCAGTGAACGATCTAACAATTGATGGTGATACACAGATGCTTCAAAAGCACTTTGCGGACTTGGAAGAAAAGAGTAGGGATAGTGAATATATCTTTAAAGCCAAATTACAGGAAAGTAACACAGAGATTCAGACTCTGAAATCTCAAATGACTTCTGTGTTAGAGGTACTAAAACTAGCCAAATCAAAGGACGGGAGACTCGCTAAGGATAGGACTACACTTGACAGTAAACGTAGAATAGCCTTCAGTTATGTGGATGATGATGACCAGATCGTAGATATCAAAATTCCAATCGATTCAGTCGAGGTTGAGAATTAAAAGCTGGTGGAATTATAGGATCTTCAGATATTCCCAATTAGTTAACGGAGATATTTTGGCCTAGAATGCGGATAAAGAAGGACTTACGTTCAATATATTATCATTATCATTTACGTATTTGAAAACAACTGGGACGTCGAATTTTCATTTAAGTAGCACACTGTATATGTAGACTCTCTATAGAATTGATTTGATGCTTTATTGGATCCAGATGTATGTTCATTACTGCAGGATGTAAACTTGCACTTAAATGTCCTTGCTTTATTAGTTAATATAGCACGGGCATACGCCCTTCAGTTTCAGCCAAACATACATAAATATCACTATTGATAGACTATTGCTGGAAAAATTTTTTGGATTATCGTTAGAGCATTTACTAAATTATTCGAGCGAACGTGGTTATTTTTTTCATCCAGATCTATTTAACGACCTTCAGGAATTTTGGCTTGTGAATTGCATTTTAAGAGGTAGCAAGATTAGCTTGGAGCAAAAGGTTCTCGAAATATTATCTCTACATCCTCAAATTACAGATGACCAACTCCTGAAGTGGGCCAATGAGAAAGATGGGCAGTCATGGGGGAGAGTTATTTCGTTGTATTCACCTATCTTACATAAGCCTATGATTGTGGGTAGGGAAATTTATCATAATGATGGTTTACCCTACGACGAAAGGTCTGCCTATTCAAATATAGTATTGCACAACACCGTCATAATGAGGCAAGATGCAAATAGGCGGGTCGAATTTGAACTATCGTTATTCGGTATAATGTTCGTGCTCACGCTCATTCGCTACAACGAGGCAGGCAAACTAGAAAATGGGCTGTATTATAACACGTTTTCGTCCGAAGGCTATTTTAAGAAAATAGCTGACAATTACAAGCAAAGACTACCTCTTATTTTTGGAAAATGGTATTTACTAAAGAAGGTATTGGGATCGTCCATGATAAGCAATTTTGATATTATATTGGAGAGGGAGGTACGCGCTAAACAACTGCAAATATCGATTTCCCAAAGAGGTAACAAGGAGTTTTACGAAAGTATCGATAGCTTAAGCAAAAGTACGAGAAATGAAATGATCAAAATTCAATCTGTTGGATTGGATCAATTATTGAATTATCTAGCTGGAAATATATACCCGACTCCCGACATGACTAAAGTACAACCTCTAATATACAAACTTCTAGACATTTCCGCATTATTATCACCACTTGATTACGATCCTGCTTCATATGTCGAAGCCATGAAGGGGATGAATCATACAAGCGGCAAACCACGTATCGACTCAGCGGCACTACAAGCAGTTGCTAGAGAATATGAATTAGAGGCTATCGAGAAGGCCTTCGCAGATGTAATTTCTTTATATTATTTTTTTAATTTATTATCAGATAGCGATGCCATTAATCAACCTCGAAAATACGATCACACAAAAAAAGTATCTGAAGCCATCAATTCACAGATTGACAATTATTACCCCCTTTCTCGTACACAGATCGCGAATTTAATTTTCAGCGAAGATGAGGACATTAGAAAATGGCTTTCTGATTGGTTGAAAGATATTTTAAATCACGAACACAATAAAACTTTGGCAATGGGCAAGATCCTAGATCAGATAGGTCTTCCTTAGACAAAATTGATTAGTCTTAACGTGGTAAGGCAACATAATGAATCTTTCAAATACCCTTCGAGTATCTAATTGTCTTCTTTGCCCCAACGAGGTCCATTATCTTGAGCGTTGTGCCGTAGTTTAAGACAGCTAGACTTCAATCCTAACTACATGATCAAATATAATATTAATGCTGCACAGAAGAGTGGCTATCTACCGATAAGTCTGGAAAAACTAAAGATAGAAAATGCATACTTGTACAACGTGCTGGCTGGATAACAGACTCGTATACACATCGGATTATATAGAATATAATATCAAAGGCTATGTAGAAAACATCATCAATATTATCAGATTAGTTAGTCTATGCATATTGTAGGTTATACATCTGAATGACAATTCCCTGTTTTGAGTTCTTATCAATCTAGACATCAGATGCTCTCCAAATAAGCGTTTCATGACGGACATTATGGTCTCATCTTTGTTTCGTTGATTGTACAGCAATTTGGAATATCCGCGCTTCATCTGCTTTCAGTATTTGCCATGTGTTCTCCATACCGGTACATGTTCATATTGAGCTGGGATTATACTGAATGCATGTAAATCTTCTCTTACCAAAAGGTGATTATCTTCACTATCGTATCCCTTATCAGCTGTAACTACAGATAACGGTAGAATTTCAGCTATTCTTGTTACAATGGGCGTAAAATCCATGTTATCGTGTCTTGCAGGAGCTCGTCTTATCTTAATAGTACATATGATTTGTTGTAGTACGTCAGCTCCAATAGATAACTTGGCATACTTTCTTCTGGTTGCTGTTCGTTCAGTATAGTACTGTGAAGCATGAGTTATCTTGAATCCAGACGAATCTATTCCTACAAAGATATGCTTGGTACCACTAATTACAATGAATGACGAAATTATCTTCTCAAGCAACGAATTCTTAATTCTGTCTGTAAACTTTTGTAATGTTGTAAAATGAGGAATACGTGACAATTGTAGGTACGATCTAAGGTAATATGCTTCAACCAGCCATTCGACAAACATCCTATAACTCTTACCCTCGTATTGTCTTATTGTGAGCAATACTAAATGCTGCCATATTGTAAATACATGGTTACTCTTTCTGTGAAGAAACAACGGTATCCTTGAATTTCTTAAAACACGGTGCATAGTATCTGCCAGCCTAACATATCTCGATTCTTTCAATACCCCTATTGGATCATACGTCTAGAAAGCTCTAACGGTATTCAAAACATGGGTTCTACAGAGCCAATATCAAATCCAGATTATTTATATCGGAATAGTCTTCTATTTATGTTATGAAATAAATCGGATTAAAAAGGTTTCTGCAGTGAGAGATCAAATGTATAGACGGTGGACTGGCTATAACGATAAAATTGCATCTTTATCATGATGCGAGCCTCATGATTCTAATTGCACCCGAGATACCCGGGATAGTTTTCAATTCTGTTATAACTTTCATCAGCTATTGTAGAGTACATATGGAATACATACCTC
>JANWJI010000181.1 GCA_025449515.1 Nitrososphaeraceae archaeon
GACGGAAGGTTTCGATGATTATTTTCCTTGTAGAAAAAGTAAATGTAAATTGCAACACATACAAAAATGGTTGGATCTATATGTCAGTCATCATAACAATAATTTGTTACCTTAACTTTACAGAGCCGCTGTCATAATTGAACTACTTTTATCTATATCTAAATCTAAATACTGCCGCCATAATGGTTAATATCAGTTAACATCCTATCCACAAATAGAATTTCCTTGGTATGGGTTCTAATCGCGGGAGGCGGTTACGCTGGATTGCAAACTGCCATCGTCATGGAACGCCTATTAAAGGGCACAAAATCAAAAATAGCGCTAATCGATAAAAGAGAATATCATACATTACTTCCAAGTTTGCCTGAAATTATTTCAAAGCGAGGATTTTCCATAATTTATTATAGAGATATCCTAAAAAATCGAAATATCGAATTCATTCAGGCCGATATTAGGGACATTAGTTTAGATAGTAGGTCGGTATCGATGGTAAACAATTCACAGATCCCTCGTACATTGGAATATGATTTTTTAGTCCTGTCGTTGGGAAGCCGGCCATTCGTTCCAGATATTCCTGGTATGAACGAATTTGCATTTCAATTCAATAGCATAGAAGATGCTCAGAAAATAGCTACAGCTTTACCTAACATCGGAATGGGAAAAACAATTGTTGTAGGGGGAGGTGGGGCTACCGGAGTTGAGCTTGCTGGAGAAATTGCAACGCTACAAGGTACTATCCCTGAATCTAATCCTACAGAGGTCGTATTGATATCAACGAATTTGCTCAATGGATTTCCCGATGAAGCGGTCAAATGGGCAAAAATTTACCTTGATAGTTTGAATGTTCGATTGCTTATAGGTAAGGAGTATTCCATAGTAGAAATTAGATCAAATTCGATTCGTCTCAAAAATGGTATCGATATACGGAGCAGTTTATTTATCTGGACTGGTGGTGTAGTCGCCAGTCCGCTGCTCAAACAAATAGGACTGAACATAGGTAAAAACGGTAGAGTATTAGTCAATAGTTACCTCCAACCAGATGGCAGAGATGATGTCTTTGTAATTGGTGATTCAGCTCTCATATTAGACAATTACGGCCAGCCTTTACCGACCAATGCATATTTCGCCAAAGAGCATGGGAAAGTTGCTGCATATAATATCTGGGCTAAGGTAAATGGTGCACCGTTTCGAAAGTTCAAGCCCTCTGACCCCGGATCTACTTACGCCATTTCAATAGGCTCGGAATTTGCGATATCTAGAATATCAGGACTAGATCTCTTCGGATATTCAGCTAGTAAACTTAAGAAGATTATCAAGATGAAATATCTGAAGGAGATAGGTGGTGCATCTCTCGCGGGGAGGGAGTTTTCTAGATTTTAAATAAAATGAAAGATTAGTTCAAAGAATTAGCGGAAAAAAGAGTGAAAATGTAATAGCTGTCTATGTTTACTAATCCCTATTTTCATTAGTATTATCATTAATCAACCAATGTATTTCCTCATAGCAATCCTTGCACATATGTTTGTCATTGGTGTGCTCGCAACAATATGTTTCAGCGTTCGGATTACCACAGCGGCTACACAACTCACACATCGATCGTGATCATATGGTTATAAATCTACATAAGTGCTTATAATTGTAATTATTGTGATTTTTCGGAAATAAATATATACATATGTCGACTTTTAGTAGATAAGTAAATGGTATCGCTTTGAAGGAAACAACAACCTAAAAATCTAATCTGATTTTTAATCTGGCATTTAATATCTTGTTCATCTAATATTCTTTATTATCACCGGGGTTTAATATTGGATTTGTTCATAGATCAAATAGATCGGTACCTACTATAGGTAACCTATATGATTCATAAAAAAAGTTGGACGTTTCTAATAGACAGATGTTTCAGTCCGTCTGGAACTAATGCCATTAGACGATGGCAGGTCCGGAAATTTGCTTCTAGTGCTCTCTTCCACTGTTGCGGTAGCATCTTCGATTATCTTCATAGCTTCTTCGTCTAGACTTGTAACTCCAGCCCCTATATCTTTAGCTACGGTAGATGATGAAATTGCTTGACCAGTTCCAGTCAGGATATTACCTAATAGATCTGATATTTGTCCTAGTGATTGATCTGCTTCTGGCATCATAGAGGATAATCCTCCTTGTATCCCCTTTATGACTGACATGGCCGGACTTAGAGTGACCACCACATCTCCGAGCTCTGTCATTGTATTTAGCCTCAACTGTATTTGCTCCAAAGCCAATTTCGCGGAATCAACCATATTGTTCATTTTGCGAACTTGAGATAATTCATTGGACAACAATTTGGCGTATTGGCTATCATGATTTTGAACTGCCTGGATAACACGATCAAAAATTAGCTTATCTTTTTCGTTCATCTTAGTAGATATCGCATCTAACTTGGAAATTTGCATCTGCAATTTTTTTTGAGCCTCCTCTATTCGCGGCTTTAGCGGCTCTGATGACTTCATCCCTTCGCGAATTTTATTCCTTACGCTCTCACTAACGCTCTCGCCGTGTTGGGGTCGACTCCATTTATTTCCAAATGACATATTGTAATACCTCATACTATCTGCCGGATAAGTTATTGTTATTGTACATCAAGAAAAGTTGTTTAACAGCTTTAAGTTATTTATTGATTAACAATGAATCTAGCAAATAAAAATTCTATGTTGGTCATGGTGAGTGGAAATCGATCATTATTTTTGCTATAGATTAAGGTACTGCAGACCATAGTACGACACATTATTCACCTGCCTTTTAATGTTAACTATTCTAGATTTGACTTGATTTCAAAATATGTATCTGAGAAATGACATAATGAAGATAACAGATTATTGTCCGTTTTTTACACTGCATTCAAGCATGGTTCATTTCTTTGATTGAGATAGAGTACAGGATCTGGAGCTCATAATATAATATTGAAAATAAAGTAAATCATTAGGTAGCTCACTCTTCTTATACATCAAAAATGCCAGACTGAGTAGTTAGGGCCGATCATAAAATTTATTTAAATAATTCTCATAATAATATACTGTAGTGATAGAAGATAAAAATTTCAATAGATCTTCATTATTGTCCATGCCTGTCTCATATGCAATGAACTCGGATGTCATCATCCTAGAGCAGTCTAGAACAGTTGCTGATGCAATCACTGCAATGAAAGACAATCTAGTACGTTCCATCCTTGTATCAGATCGTGGCGAGCAAATTATTGGATTAGTATCAAAAACGGATGTACTTTTTAAGGTAGTTGCGATTCACAAATCACCAGCCAAGATAATGATTAAGGAAGTAATGTCTGCTCCTGTAATCTCCATTCCTCCTGAAATGTCTATTGCAGATGCTCTATCTGTCATGGAAAAACATATTATTAGACAGCTTGTTGTAACAACTTCGAATAGCGTCTTGGGCATCGTGAGCCGAGATGGCATAATGACAAAAATGGAAAAAGCGGCGATGGAGACGATGAATGCAGCAACTACGACTTCATCATTGTGTATACTGAACCCTTTTGCATCGACCCAGCTAAAGGATAAAAAAGCGATGTTAATATGTCCTCACTGCCAAACGGAATATGCTGATAAAGACGTCCTTTCTAAACATATGCAATCAACACACTCGTAATTTAAGATATCCCATTATTATCAGCTAATCTTTCTATCAGCCTTTCATTTTCTTCTGGTCTTTAGTTACATGCAGAATATATTAAGGAATATCGAGATTATGTCATTTGAGTACAAATGTTACCTTCTGACCTGAGTTGCAATCGGCCTAACTCCTTTACCGGAATATATCATCTACATGAACTTTTCGATCATCTTTGATCAAATACAATAATCTCCTTGTTACCAATACTAGAAGCATATCATAGCCTATATGAGATTCAATTCTTGTAATTCTCTGATATCCTTTTATTCTTTCCTCTGCTATGATTCTATTTCAATCAGATGAAATGAGAATCTGGACATTTTACAGGATGTCTTGGCAGAAGATTTCTCCGCCGAATCAGAAGCCTCATCCAGGATGCTTTGATTTGTCATCTTATTCGAATTACTTGTGTTCTATGGTCAGAAATTGACCACTGATAATACATCCTCTGTTCTTCGTTTCGATTTTGTAAAGATTACCAATGATTTACCATTAGACTAGTATACTGTTTATTTAGCTCATAATAGTATCATCATTTTTCGAAAATGGGTAATATTGAATTTAACATTTGCTTTATTGAGATAGTTAAAGTTAGGTAAGGTCTAACAAACGCTATTAAGCATAGTTAATTAATTATCAACTGTCAGTATTTTTTATAACAAACATTATATTCGATCAATTGTTTTCTATATCTATGCCTAACAAGAGTTATGATGCTATAATTGGCTCGTCGCTCAACCAAGGTGAAAATGGCAAGAATATGCAAGATGTAGAGTTTCTTCAGGTTAGATATACTGACGTATTCGGTAGGTTCCTAGCGAAATATGCAATGACTGATAATGATCAGCTACAAAAGTTGATCACTGACGGTATAGGCCTTGATGGTTCATCTGTCGAAGGTTTTACGGCTATCAATGACTCCGATCTAGTTTTAGTTCCTGACAAATATACTCTCAGATTGTTCCCGTTTACAAAGCAGATTACAGCTTCAGTAATCTCAGACGTTTACCAAGGATATGAACAAGGTAGATTACGTAAAGACCCACGATATGTTTCACAAATTATGGAGGAACGTCTTGCTGAAAAGGACCTAACATGTCAGGTTGGAGCAGAAGTCGAATGTTTCATCTTTGATAAGATAATATTTCATGATCGTACCTATCCAGGAGAAAATGATGCAAACGGGCCAGACATTATATCTCAAGAAAAAGTAGGAATGGGAAACTACCCAATTAGAACGAAAGGAGGATACGATGCACCTCCATTCCAAGATTCACTGTTAGATTTCAGATTCGAAGTTGCGAGGATCCTGAAGGACTATTACTGCATAAACGTAACGAACTTGAATCATGAGGTAGCGAGTAGTGGCCAGATCGAGATTAATTTCGTCCATAACAGTCTAACCAAAAGTGCAGATAACGTCCAGACTTACAAAGACGTAGTCAGAAATGTGGCAAAGAAAAGCAATCGGATTGCGAATTTCATGCCCAAGCCAATTTTCGACGGTTCTATGAGTTCCAGTAAAATGGGCTCTAGCTGTAGCGAGGATATTAATGATAATGGTTCAGGCATGCATGTCAGTCTAAGTTTGTGGACAAAATCATCACTTGGGTCGTCTCTGGAGAACAATCGCAACGTGTTTTACGATGCTGATGACGCTTACTCCAATCTGAGTCAGGTTGGCCGCTATTTCGTTGGGGGTATTCTCGATCATTCTCCTTCATTAGCCGCATTAGTTGCACCCACGGTAAATTCTTACCATCGAATAGTTCCAGGATTTGAAGCTCCAGTTTATGTTGCGTGGGCAAGAGGGAATCGATCAACAGTTATCCGTATACCTATAAACGATAAAGGCAACTACAAGACGAAGCGACTTGAATTTAGAGCTCCAGACCCTTCTTCGAATCCTTATTTGGTCTTCCCAGCGATAGTAGCAGCTGGGCTTGATGGTGTCCAGAAAAAAATTGATCCTGGATCTCCGATTGATGAAAATATATACAAAATGTCGGATTCTAGAAGGATAAGTCTTGGAATTCAATCCTTGCCGCGCACATTGCAAGACTCGCTGGAAAGGTTGAAGAGTGATTTGAAGTATCTCAAAACTTGCTTTAGCGATGAGTTGATTGAAACATATTTAACGATCAAACAGGATGAAACAAAAAAAATCAGTGAAAAATCCAAGTCGCAGCAATTCTTGTACTATTATGATATCTGATTTCCTAGATAGTCATTGTCATAATAGGTACTGATAAATCCCTCACCATAGTTTTGTGGTTAGTCGTCAAAAAACAGACGTACTACTATTGGTCACAAAAGTTCTATAAAGAAGGTGTATTATTGTACTGTTGTGGGACTTAAGGACTGGTTTCAGAAGAAATTGAAACAAAAACCCGCTGATGAAGAATTCTCGTCATTTTCAGAATCACAAGAAAAAAAAGATAACCTAAGCTATGTCGAACCTGAAGTACAATATTCGACCAAAGCTGGTTCGGGCCTGTCTCGAGAAGCGGAAGATGCACCTCCATCCCAAACTTCGTCGGAAGTAGGAATGGATGACGACAACCTTGAGTACGTACAAGATGAGAATCATTATCAGGATAGGGGCTCAGATAGGAATATTCGCCCTTCAACAAGGGAACCTCCAGGTGAGAACAAGGAACCCGTAACCACCCCGTTACAGATTTCAGATGGTGATGATTATGTAACGAGTCTCCTTACAAATTTGCCAGAGCTCTGGACAGGTAAAGAGATGAAACTACATGTCATAGCCGATTTTAGAGATGCAACTTGGATTATAAAAAAAATCCTGCAGCAAGTAGAGAGCGGATTGA
>JANWJI010000182.1 GCA_025449515.1 Nitrososphaeraceae archaeon
AGACAATTTCGTAACATTTACGCCATTTACGATTTGTTGCTCTTTTTGTTCTCTTTCGTTCTCCATTTGGTTGATTTTATTCATAGTCTTTGATATCATGATACCATCATGTAAATCTAACTACATATGCTATCATGATATCATTATAATATAGTTGGCGTATATCTATTGACGACAACGTACAAGATGAATTGAAATAAAGAAAATATCCTGAAACTGATTCATTCCCATTCCCATCGTCTCAATTTCCATTGCTGGCAAGATAACTCCTTAATATGAAAAATAAAAGCTTTTTTATTATCTCATCCATTTAAACAGCAATTATTTTCAATTCAATATAGATAGACGTAGGAATTTTGTAATAACATAAATATTGACTGGTTTATTTACCACTAATTTAGGAACAGCTTGTGTACGTTTTCTTTAGTAACATGTAGCTTGTGGACCTCGTCTCCGGTTAGTAGAAAGATCTGATCATGCAATTGGAATAGGTCTAAGATATTTTTTATCCCTGAGTTTAATAGAGTTGCAGTCATGTAAGTACAGTAACTCAAGCCAGGTATTCGATTATTGTTATATGCTTCTTCAATGGTTAAGGCCTGCCTCAAGGAATCCCTTGCTACATCGTTTATCAGAAAATCTAGACAGCATACTTGTCTGTTATTTGCATGATTAGCCAAATTTTCAATTACCCTTCCACAATATTTTATGACATTTTTTTGACCTTGAATTTGACTTCGTGTTTGTTGCTCCTGTAGCGGCGGTAGTAGTACATAATGCTCGTCCTTGTCTTGGCTGTTTACTGATTCTGTCGCAGTGGTATTAGTCTGAGCATAATAATAGGGCACAATTGTTCCATCATACCATTTAAGTTTGGACAAAAGTTGTGATGACGGGCTGCCTGGTGGACCACAAAAGCATCTAAGCAAGTCACCTTCTTTGGCAAGCCTATCCATAGATTTTAGCAATCCCATCATTGATTCATCATCTGAATAAATCACTAGATGATGCTTTCTTGTAATCTGTGATTGCTGGTGTTTTAACCATATGTCTACTGCGTCCTTTACTATTGAATTTATAGAAACACCTTTTTGATTAGCCAGTTCTCCTAACTGTGTATGTACCTTATCGTCGAACCCTCTAATTATTAGATTGTGTGCCACAAGAACTATTAGGTAAATTCATATTTATACATATCGATATCATGATATCATATATAGCTTATGTCGTATCATGAGATAATATCTCTTGAAGAAAGTTAGTGGTAGATAGGAAGTAAACCAGTACTAGCAATCCGCTCTCGGTCGGTTCCACTAAATAGGTACGAATTTTCAGAAAAAGTGATGTATCGGACGTATCTGACGTATCAGGCGTTCCCTTTTAAGTAACTAAATGAGTTTAGTAACCTATAGAAATGTCAATGTTAAAGGCTTAAATTCTAGTTCGAATACAGGATTCTAAAGTGTCTTAGCTACTTTTTAATAAGTGCAATGACAAATGATCTAGACAAAAACTAGAGAAAGTTAACCGTGAATATAGAATGATTCGAATTGCACATATTTCAGATACTCATCTCGGAAAACGGCCAAAGCGTGTAAGAAGAGGCATAATTAATAGTGAAATAAGACCACTAGAAGACGATTTCTATCTCGCTTGGATGAAATTCGTAAACCAAATCACTCATAGCAACCGTAAACCAGATATTATCCTACATTGTGGCGACTTTTTTGATACTCCTTCTGGCAATGACTCTAGTCCTCCTCCTGAATATGCCAGAACTATTGCAGCCAAGACCTTTAAGCAAATTCATGATGCGAAGATACCAGTTGTTATCATAGATGGTAACCATGGACATTATATGGAATATAACAATTCTACGCTTAGTGAGTATGCATATCTTTTTGATAATATCCACCTTTTTACACATTATGATATCAGAAAAGCATTAAAAGAGAAACAGCCCCTGTTCTGCGATTTTCCTGAGCTTGAATTAAGGATTTTGGCTCATCCAGTTGTTCCCGCAAGGTCTTTAAATACACTGGAATTATACTCACTGTACGAAAAATGGATATCTATTCAGAATAATAATCTTGTATCAAATATGAAAAACGTATTCATCGCCCACGGTATGATGTCGAATTATACTTTACATCCTAACATATTTAGCGGAAAATACAATTACATTGCTCTCGGAGATGATCATAAAGTGCACAAGGTGACTGATACTGCATGGTATTCCGGCTCTAGTCAAATGTGTAGCTTTAGCGAATGGAATGATAAAAAGGGATATTTAATCGCTGAAATTAATGGAAACTCAGACAATGTTAATGTTACATTCAATAAATTAGAGTCCGGAAGAAAAATAGTTAATAAAAGTGTCAGAATCTTCCCAGAAGATACTTCCTCGATGGTCATTGCAAGGGTAAAAAGCGTGTTAGATTCTCATAACCTTAACATACATTATGACTACAGTACTGCTGCTAGAGTGCGAATAATTTTGGAAGGTAGTAAAACATATGGTTCATCATTTAACGTGGGCGAGATTGAATCGTATCTTAATAGGTTGACCCTAGATTCTGACGAATACAATATAGTCGAATTTATTTTAGACCGCCCTGATAGTCAAGAGCAATTACAGCTCAATGAAATAGAAACTATGAGTAGTATTGAATATTTGATAGATAACGCAGAAATAGAGTTTAAAGATTACATTAGTTCTGTAAGGGATCTGCAACTTAAAAAGGAGAACCTTGATCCGAACCTACTTGCCAAAATTTTTGTACAGACATTAAAGGGTAACGACACTAATGAAAATACTTAGTGTAGAAATAGAGAATTTTAAGCCTTTTAGAGAAATTATTCTTCCTGACCGCGACACATTTGGCGATGGTCTTTTCCTTATCTGCGGCAAAAACTCTATGGGTAAGAGCAGTCTGATAGAAGCTACATTATGGGGTCTTTTTGGAGAACAATTATTTGATGCACGAAAAAGAAACCTCTTACTAAAAATTGGTCAGAATGAGTGTAGGGTGCAAATCACTTTTGAGCTCGGAGAATCCATTTTTCTCGTTATCAGAAAGTTAAATATTAGAAAATCAGGCAATTTAACTAATAAGACTCAGAGTTTTGTATCTGATGCAACGCTATTAAGGAAAGGTAAGGATGGCTTTTCTATAATAGTTAGTGATCCACGTAAAGTGAATGCTGAAATAGAGCGAATGCTAGGTATGACTTCCGACATAATAGAAAAAACGGTCTACGTTAGACAAAAAGAGGTGGACAGACTTTCTAGGGCTGATAGCGTGGAATTAAGAAGCCTGATAGCAACTTTTTTTGATCTAGACGAGTTTGATCGTATTAAAGACAATCTTCAAGACCAGTCTTCTAGTCTACAGGATTCAATCTCAAGCTTGAGGGAAAGTGTAGGTGCTATGAATATTCGGAAAAAAGATCTTGATGAAAAAGAGCATGAAATGAGGATCTGTCGCAGCAAGATCGCGTCAAGAGAACAAGAGTTAAGTGACAGGATTAGGGAGCTCTCTAATATCCCTTCTGAAGATGTTCTGACAAGAATAAGGGATGTAGAAAATAAAATCGACGATGCACAGCGAGATCTTGTAACAATAAATACAAGAATAGATGACATGGCAAGACTAATAGAAACCAGAGATTCGAGGTTAGATAGGTTAAGAACTTCAATTTATGAATTAACTACCAAGAAAAATAAAACTCAGAAGGAACTGAATAAACTACCCTCAAAGGAAATTCTACAGAAGGTATCTAAACTAGAAGTACAGATATTCAATACAGAAGATGTAATTCGAAATATGATTACACAATCTGATCATGAGTTCGGATTTGACCCTATCGAAAAACCAGAATCTATCCTAGAAAGGTATGAGCTAGCAAAGAGAGACAAGGAAGCTGTAGAGTCTACAATACATAGTATCAGTAAAAACATTGAAAAACTTAGAGAACGATTATCGTATAATGAAGCTATATCCAATCTCAAAGTGAATAGTATTATTCATGTAGAGAGGAACGACAATTGTCCCGTATGTAACAAACCAGTTGAAGATAAAAACAGGCTTATTTTATCCATAAGAAATGAAGTAGAGCGTACTAGTCTAAATGCTGACTCTATAAATCTTGAATTGGTAGAGAAAATGAATAACCATTACGAATTAGAATTGTTGGCTACCCACAACAATAAACTTGAAAGTGGACTAAACTCATTACTACCATCTTCACATAATCTTATCCAGTATCGAAGGGAACTCTTATCAATTCTATTGTTATTCTCTTCAAAATCTATCCAAGAATTTTTGCGGTTTTTTGGTTTTAATTCTGTTAATGAAATGATTTCGGCTAGAACAATACTGGAATCAAATCTGCCAGATTATGATCGACAAGTTAGTTCCTTGGAAGCGGAAGTTTGTGATGAAATAGAGCAATACGCACGATATGAGATTCAGCTATCTGAGGAAGAAAATAAAAAAGATCAGACCTCAAATTATCTAAAAAACTTAGAACATGAGCTGAGTCAAATTTACAGAGACCTGTCTATGGAATCTATAGACCAGTTGACTCGTAAGAATAACAGCGAGAGCATAGAGAAATTGATCACAAAGCGAAAAGTTCTTGAACATTCAATTTTAGATTTAAGAGAAGATGTAATTCAACCACTGAAAGAATTGTTTTCAAACTTGGAAAGGGATATTAGTAATAGGAAAGCTGTGATACGTCAACTCGAAGCCAAGGAATCAGAAATTAGTCAAAAGGAGAATGAAATTCGACATGTAAAATATCTTAGGGGAGAGATAGATGGATTTATTTCACATTATGTAGTCGAAGGCAAATTGGTAGAAATATTAAAGAAAGCTACTAATTTCTATCTTGTACCATTTACCGATTCAAGATATACAATTGATAAAATCTATTCTATAACTAAAAGAGTAAAAGATAGAGAGTCTCATGGTTTAGAAATTTCTTTATTTGATGCTAGAGATAATCATACAAAATCTAGGGAACAGCTTAGCGGCGGTGATGAAACCGCTTTAGGTTTGGCATTAAGAATGGCCATCTCCAAACTAATGGGTAGAATAAGACCATTTAGGGACTCGGAAAGACAGCTTCCGTTATTAAATTTAATTATAATGGATGAACCTATGGCTAGCCTAGACGCATCTAGGCGCTCAGCAATAATAAACAAGTTAAGGCAGGACAAGAGCTTTAGACAAATTTTTCTAATATCACATACTGATAATTTCTTCGGCGAGTGTAATTCAATTTTCCTAGATGAGGCTATAGCTGGTCAAAGGCGACTAACGTACAGGCCATTGGAAGCATGACGAAGGAATATTGCAAGCATAATCCACAATTGCTGTCATATTTTCAGTAACAATTGATCTAACATGTCGTAGTAATTGAAGGTGGCAATAGGTATGATATATGATTTGAATACCTATCAAGTCTAAAATATAAAGACCCATTTACGAAGAATTTCCTCTAAACTCTAGTCCTTACTTCCAGCGAGGTTAAATCTAATGGAAGGGATTATGATTAATACGCGGCATACTAATAAATATTCTGCTAGACCTAAATAGCATATTGCGTAATTGAATAATTATCTGTGATGAATTACCATCAAGATAGAATATTGGTAACTGGTGCGTCAGGGGTTATTGGTAGTGAGCTAGTAAAACAACTATCAGACTCAGAGGCTATTTTTAGGATTGGTGTCCATTCAAACGAAAGCGCAAATAAGTTAACAAAAATTTCTAGGGGAGGAGATTTTGCTGAAATAGATTATGAAAAGCCAGATACGCTTAGCATAGCGTGCAAAGATGTAGATAAGGTCTTTCTACTTATTTCAGGGCCCCAAGCTGTGGAGCATGCTTCTAGGTTCGTAAATGAGGCAATGAAAGCCGGAGTAAGATATATAGTGAAGATATCGCATCTGCGAGCTGACGCTGAACCTGGGGTTACAATAACTCGCTTACACAAGTAGAGAAAGTGATCGAAGAGTCAGGGATCGAGTTTACATTCTTGCGACCAAATTCCTTTATGCAGAACTTTGTTAATTTCTATGCTCAATCTATTAGAAGTAAGAATGCTTTTTACGTACCTGGAGGAAATGCAAAGGTCAGTTTCGTTGACGTGCGTGACATTGCATCGGTAGCAGCTAATATTCTCATAGAAGAGAACGGAAATGGTGAAATGACTCACATCGGCAGAGCTTATGACATTACAGGACCAGAGGCTCTTTCCTATAACCGAGCTGCAGAAATTCTATCCAAGATAACAAATAAGAAAATTAGTTATGTAAATAGTACTGATGAAGAAGCTCGTCAAAGGATGAGAGAAATGGGAATGGATGAGTGGTTTATTAATATTGCATTGGAACTATATGATAGTTATAGAAAAGGATACGCATCAAACATATCCCCTGCAGTTGAATCGATAACTGGAACTAAACCAAGACCGTTTATTGAGTTTGCAAAGGAGCATGCTAGGTATTTCAACTAAAAATTCTTTTAATCTAAAGTTTAGTCGACCTGACCTATGTGTCGGAAAATATGAGATATGTCCGACCTGTCATACTCACAGTCTCTATTGTCTTCATATCGATCTGTGGAAATTTATTGATGACATGGTAACATGCTTTCTTCATTGAAAATATTTTAAACCAAGCTTATTCATAATTATTTCATGGCTATACAATTACAAGAAATCGACAAGATATCAATTACCATACTCATAGATAACTATACCGATAGGCTACTACAGAATACCTCGCATACATTGAGATCACCAATGATAAGAGGAGAAAAATTTTTGCGTGCTCCACTGGCAGAACATGGGTTTTCAGCACTTATCAAGATCCATCACAAACACCAAAATGAAAATCTTAACAAAAGGTTAGAGTATGAGAATGACATTAACACATTCCTCTTTGATACCGGGGTGACTGAGGAAGGAATAATCCTAAATGCTGCCAATTTTGGCATAAACCTAGACGAGATAGAAGCAATTATTTTAAGTCATGGCCACTTTGATCACTTTAATGGCCTTCTGAATGTAATTGACCATATTTCAAGACCAATTGATATTATTGTACATCCTGATGCATTTCTCAAAAGATGGCTAATATTTCCCGATGGCAGGAAAGCCAGAATGCCAGTACTAGAAGAAGAGATATTGCTTAGAAAAGGTGCAATAATCCATAAGAATAAAAATGCTAATTTCCTTCCTTTAAGGGATTCCAATCACGACGACTACAAGAACTCAGTAGCTGACTCTACACTCTTGATCACAGGACAGATTCCAAGGGAGACAAATTTTGAAAAAGGATTTCCTTTTCAATATATAGAAGATCCTGATGAAAATAACCTTTCGCATGATCCCCTAGTTAATGACGACCAGGCCATAGTGGTCAATATTAGAGATAAAGGTCTAGTGATACTAAGCGGGTGCGGTCATGCTGGAATCATAAATACGATGAACTACGCAAAGAGGTTAACTGGAATAAGCAAGATTCATGCAGTTATTGGTGGATTTCATCTTACCGGTGGAAAAATATATGAAGATGCAATAGATCTGACAATAGATGAGATACAAAAAGCAGATCCAGAATGGATAGTACCTTGTCATTGTACTGGTTGGAAGGCCGTCAATAGGATAATAAATTCTATGCCTGAGAAATTTATTCAAACTAGTGTAGGTACAGTATTTGAATTTTAGATATAGTCACTCATATATTTAGCTACATATTTTTGGTTCTGTTAACTTGATGGGCCCTATGAGTAGGTGTTAACTGTCGGGTCATGATTAGATTATTAATTTCGTAAAACTATACATAATGTCAGTCCGGGTTGTGTAGCTAGGATAGCATACTCGTCTGCTAAGCGAGGGGCTCGGGTTCAAATCCCGGCTCGGACTATATAGAAAAAATTGAGGTTTGTCTCCCAGACTTACGTTGCCACAAGTCTATTCCAGCTAGGCCGGAATTGCTAAGTTGACATACCCTCGTAATTATTATATCATGCAGAATATTTATGACTTACTTAAAAACACCGTCTCACAGTAATTTACTCGGCCTATGTTGGGGAAGACGTTTTATTGGCATCGCCTCTTCCCACGGACTTATTGTTGGTGGTGTACGGGGACTTTGTTATAAAGATGACTTGAATATTGATGCTAGAGTGTACAGCAAAGTCCTCATCTTAGCGATATCGCTTAGCAGGATCTCTTGGCCGCTATGCGTAGATAGTTGCGCATTCTGCTTCCCACTATAGCTCATATCATATAACATTAGGAAGTGTTCCAGAAAGCTTTGCATTGCTGCTATGATATCATTGCTACAAGTATAAAATTGTCCTATGTCCTAAATCTTGAATATTACAATTGCAAGAATGACTGTTTAAAAGGTGACTTTAAATAAAATAAAAATATATGATATTTGCTTGATGACTCGCTTGGCTCGAGAGCGAAAATACGGATTAGTTAGCAGGAATTTTCATTTAGACTGGTTGAAATATATACCTATTTGGTAACTATTCTGGCAAGAATATTTAAATTTGTTATCATTGAAAATGACTCACCAAAGATTGAAATGATTGTGTGTTATATATTTAGGTTCATTTGGCATATTGGTGACTTGATTCTAGATGAGCTGGATACGAGACGGGATAGGTGATTAGCACTAATCAAGTTTTTACCTATTTATCAAATCTAGTTACGAATAACTTTAAATTGGTAATATTTACAGCAGTATTATATGCCAGTAGGAATTGATGACCTGGCTATCTATATTCCAAAGCTTTACGTCGACTATAAGGATTTTGCTAAGGCGAGAGGTATTGATCCTCAAAAGCTAGAATACGGCATTGGAATAAAAAAGATGGCTTTGGTAGATACCAATCAGGATCCAGCATGTATGGCTGCTAACGCCTGCTTAAAATTAATGGAGAGAAATCATCTGCATCCTGAAGACATAGGTCGTATGTATGTTGCTACCGAGTCTGGTCTAGATGAGTCTAAAGCTATGAATTCTTTTGTGATAGGTATGTTGGAACAAGTTTATGGAGAGGATACCTTTGAACACGCGGGTGGAATTGAATGTAAATTTGCCTGCGTTAGCGGATCCTATGCTATTTATGATAATGCAAATTGGATAAGAGCTGATGAAAACAATGGTAAGGCTGCTATTGTAATTGTAAGTGACATAGCAAAATATGATATCGGATCTGCAGGCGAGTACACACAAGGAGCAGGAGCAGTTGCGATTCTCGTCAAGCAGAATCCTCGATTGCTGAGCTTTGATCAAAAGGTTACATCTACTATCATTAAGAACGAGTATGACTTTTATAGGCCATTTGGAAAAGAAACACCTCTCGTAAATGGAAATTATTCGAATTTGCTGTATTTGATCCAAGTAAGAAAAGCATTTGATAGTTATAAGGAAAAGGCCATCAAAACCGGTTTAATTCCGCTGAAGGTTGGAGAGTCCATTACAGACCATATAGACTTCTTCAGCGTACATCTTCCTTACAGAAAAATGGGCGAGAAGGCATTGGCTTATCTACTGCGGCACGAATGGCGAAATCTTCCGCGTTGGAAGGAGGTTATAAGAGAATTAGGTATGGAAGAGCCATTGCCCAAAGATCCTAGAGGTACCATCGAATCCATATTGGCGGATGTCGAATTTATGAAAGCTGATGAAAAGTTTAGACGTGCCTTCATGCAGACTTCATTCTATAATGAGGTGTACGAAAAGAAAATGGCTAGTTCGCTAGAGGGTTCTGCCATCATTGGAAACTTGTATACGGCATCCATGTATATGGGACTTAGAAGCCTCCTTGAATTTGAATACAAGAAGGGTGTTGAACTAGAAGGTAAGAGAGTTGGCTTTGGATCATATGGGAGCGGGAGTAGTGCAATGGTGTTTAGCGGCACGATACAACCTGATTATAAAGAAGTTGTGAAAGAAATGAATTTGCAAGAAGAAATTGGAATTCGTACCAAATTGTCTATGGAAGAATATGAGAGACTCCATGATGGGCGAGTATTGACATTGAATGAATCTATTCTTCATAATAGTCGCGAGTTTGTACTCATAAAGATTGGAGGAATCACAGCAGACAAGGCAGGATTCAGAGAGTATGTTTACGCGAATTAGGTTGCAGTGAATAGATTTCAGGGCATATAATCATTTTGCAAATTCATCATTAGATATCAATATACGATCAAATCACTAGTATCTTGTGCAAGAGTTGAGTGTAATGGCCTGGCCTGATCTAGGTCGAGTACAACTTCTGTAGGAAAGGACTAACTAATATTACAAGAAATTTTTGTTATTCGAGGCTCACAGCACAGTTGATTTACATTTTCGCTTGAAATTAATTGAACGGTCAAGAATTCAGTGATATAATACCTTTAGGTCAAGCTAGTGTTCATATTCACTACGTAAGTAGACATGTTTTGCTTATGGACAGATCAGAAGGCTTAATGATATTTGCCAAAATGTTAGTCATTAAAATCCTCAAACAAACAAATTAGAATGAATATAGATGACGGCAAAAGAAGGAAGTCTTTCATGAGAATGCATAATGGACCCATCTAGGATTTCAATTCTACGCTACCGACTTCATCAACCTCTGTGCCTGGACTCATTAGTGATAATCTGAGTGCGTATTCACACCAACCTTCACAAGATGTACAGGAAATTTATTTAAAACATTAAGATCCCCACATCGAAATTTTGAAAAATGTATCGTAGACTAACGATCGAATAGTTTTCGTTAATACTGCTTTCGACAGTCATATTCCGATTTCACAGCGAGTCTACTTAGATAATATTTAATCTATCCGCACATTTTTTATGATAGTATTTCTTGTGAACTCGTCCTGAACTGATAATCATATCTTTTCTATCAAATTTCGTCTCACAGTGACGACATAGACCATTTTGTATCTTTCAACATCCATATATTTTGTTAAAAGGCTAGGCACAACTAGGCAAACTATACTAGAATTTATCTTATTTAAGATGTTTCTTTATGAAATCATGGTCTAGAGATACTCTACCCTAAAAACAACTTTATGCTTCAACGCATTATATCCCATGTAGTTAACTTCAGCTAGGAGATATGCGTCATCTTTGCTATCTTATTATCATTCTAGTCACATCTGTTCAATCCTTTCATTTATGACAACTTGAGATCTAACATCACTATTTCATCATAATTTTTAGGCATAAATCTTTGTTCATAAAGATGAAGTGCATGTGTCGACTTTAAGTCACTTTTTCTTATAATAGATTTGAGTCGAAATACATTTTCTTTACCACAGACTTAAGCCGCCCTTATTCACTTTTATTTTCTATCGCCATTACTTTTTATCTTATTGTAGTCATCTTGTAATATGTCTAATCTCTTGTTCATTTTCTTGCAGCTTATAATCTAGCTGTTTATCAGTAGAGAGAGGCAACGTGAAGTAAAAAGTTGCCCCTTTACCGTTCTTATTATTTTCAGCCCATATGGTGCCACCGTGTGCATCGATAATACTCTTAGAAATAAATAATCCCAATCCTGTTCCAGAATATGAACTGCTCACGAACTTGGAAAACATATTAGGAAATATTACTGGATTAATGCCCTCTCCAGAATCCTTTACACTCACAACTATTCCTTGGTTCCCTCCTACCTCTAGGTCGTTTTTCTCTACAACTATGGATATTCTTGCTTCGCTTTCTTTTTCGGTAAATTTTAAGGCATTACTAATTAAATTCGACATAACCTGTGCCAGTCTATTTTTATCAGCTTCTACAATAATGTCATCATCCTTCTGTTTCAATTCATATGATATTTTTACCTGACCAGGATATTGTCGGTTTCTCTCGCCCCTCATATTCCTATGTTGTATCTTGTTAGTATATTCTTTCAGAACCTCTGCTATTACAATATTGAGATTTATCGGCTCTTTGTTTAGCTTTAATGATTTACTTTCGATCTTTGTTACATCCAATACATTATCTGTAAGCTGCTTAAGCCTTCTTGCATTTCGTATAACAACATCCAGATAATCAAGTTGTCTAGGATCTGTTGTCTCAGAATGTATAATTTCAGTCAGTCCAAGAATAGGCTGTATCGGAGTCCGCAATTCATGTGCTGCCACATTAATAAATTCATCTTTCATTTTTTCAGACTCTTTTAGCTTCTGAAATTGAGTTTGGATCACCGCATTTCTCTCACTCAATATAGCATTATATTGAATACTTGATAATGCTAATGCTATTATGTTGACAAAATATGCTACGTCTTTGAGAACATGTCCCACATTATGCGCAGTATCAAACGATGTGACTGAAAATGCCATTATTATTTGTCCAAAAATATCAATAAGTAATGCCAGAAGTATTCCCTTATAGAAAATGTCCTTTTTCTTATAAAGCCCTCTCTTATAAAAGTAAACTAAGGCTATCAAGAAAAGGATAAACGATGGGATTTCATAAGGCCTGTGTATAGGAGGGTTATCTATTACTACGCCTGGAAAAATAATTACAAACGAGCTAAGTGCTAGTAAAACAGAAACTATAGCAAGGACTACCAAAGATATTACAAGCAGTTTTGGAAGTTTCTTGCTTTTGCCTTTTCCTTTTTGTTGTCGTTGTCCTGAGGAGTTCGAGTCAGGAAAATCCGGATTGGCTAGAATCGGATAACCTGCAATTGCTATAGCCAGCATAGCACTAAGAAATATTCGTCCTGCAAACCAAGTTTGGGGTATAAAAAATTTTAAAAACATAGGCTGATCTGCAAAACTAAATGATACGATAACATGCAAAAAATCGATAGCAGCATTGACGAGAAATCCTATTCCGATAAAAAGACTAAATTTATCATTTAGCGTATATGCCCTAGACATATAATAAAACGCCAAGATTGCGGCGAATATTACTGCAATTAGTTCAATATAGAAATGATGAATCTCCGATGCCACCCAAGTATTAGAATCTACAGATATTATAGCGATAATACACAGTGGAATTGAAGGTACAAGAGTATATTTAATTAGAGTTTCATATTTAGGAACAAATATTGACGAATCACGCGATAATACGCGATCGAGATGTCTTGTCACAATCTTATTTCACAAGGATATTCTATCTAATGTAAACCTGTCTATTGAACTTTCCTGTTCGTCTTCAATTAGATTGATAATTATAGAAATCTTTATTTCACCAACCAACGATTTTATATGATATTTCGGCCTAAATGCTAACCTCAATACCAATATTGACTGCACAGAGAATAGGATAAATATGATCGTTAGGAAAAATTTGGGGGGTTTATTTGTGGGATATATTAAACTGCAATCTATATTAGATGTGTGCTAAACCGTCATTAGACATTCTGACATATTACATCTGATAAACGACGATTACTATACTGTAGATTATTACTATCAGATGATTCTTAATGATTCCATGGATAGTGTAATTGTATCGATAGAAGAAACATTATCTATTTCTATTGGGTCCACCAATTTACTTAACGTTGGGATATATACAGAAAGAAACAGTTTTTTCGCTAAAGTATGACATCTGGCTATCATTCTTCATTTCAAGAGTATTTGTTGTTATCTTATTGTTTGGTCTTGTGCCGTCACTCATTTATGAAGACACATTTGCTCAAGTTCAGGCTCAATCAACGTCTTTGTCTGCTTTTCCTCGGCAAGAAGTTAATGCAGGCATTCACAACGGCATTCAAGTAAATGTATCCGCCCACACACAATCAAAGGCTGACTATAAGGGATTACTGGACAACTCAAGCGATATACAAAAAGTTACATATTCAAGTAATGGAAAAAAACTTAACGCAACTCTCTGGCTAGGCGGTGAAATAAGAGGAATACCCTCTAAATTTGGAGCAAGTACTGTAGCTTACGGAATACTAGTTGATGCAGACAACAATCCTACAACCGGAAAATTTGGTGTTGATTACCAAAAGGAGATTCAGTGGAATAATAGAACTAGAAGCTGGAGCAGTTTCCTTGTAGAGTATTCCTCTCCTGATCATTTCAGAACCATGCAATTGCAAAAAAAAGGCATAGCTTTTAATAACCAAAATTATATTCCTCTGTCACTAGATCTCAATTCCATAACTTCTCCAAATAAATATAGGGTGTTGTTCTACGCGACAGTAATATATAATAACAACTCTAAGATAGTTTTAGATCTTACTAACTGGGTTGATATACCTCCACCAGAATTCACTATCTCTACGTTACCAGATCCCGTAGTGTTAAGACAGGGAGAACAAAAGGACATTGGAGTTCAATTGAAGTCCAGTGCTGGTGTTTCTACAACCGCAGTTGGCTTTACCCCTGCAGAAAATTATTCCGATATAAAAGTTGAATTCAATCCTGATAAGACAAATAAATCATCCTTCGGTGAAGTTGGGGCACCCGCACCTTTTAGAATCGTAGTTCCAGCCAATGCTCAAGTAGGTCAGTATACAATACCAATATTAGTAAATATCTCGACCGGTTCAATTTTTCCCTCTAAATTTATTAATCTACCTAAATTTAACTTATCAGTACCGACACAAGGATATGTTAGTACAAAAACAAACCTAACTGTATCTGTGCTAGCACCGCCGAATATTGGAGAACAGATCAGGGAATTTTGGACAGTTTACGGTTCCACGATTACGATACTCCTTGCAGGATTTGCAGGTGCCTTTTCAACATACATTTTTGATCACCTGAAACAGCGGAAGAAAGTTAAAGAGGAAACATGAATCTGTGCTGCTTTCAGCATATCTTCATTCCCTTGTCTAGAAAGTAATTGAACGCTAATTAGATAGATTCAACATGATTCCGGTATATAATTAGATTTGTCTCGTAATGTCATTTTATTTCGATTAAAGAAAGAAAACAAATAATATATGTAATAATCAATCTTATAGAATAGTCTATATGGCTAAAATAATGATGTTGACAACAGCCTTCGCCTTACTAATACTTGTAACCAATCATATGCATGTCGTCACTGTACCTGATAATAACAAAAGCGATCATGATTCTATATTACAGAACGTCTTTGCTCAGGCTCTGCAGTCGAAGCAAAAGCCCGCTACATCTTTTGTATCTGAGGCGATAGCACCTGTTCTTCTAGCACCGATTGCTACATCTGGAAATAATGTATATTTAGTTTGGTCCAGTAACAAGACTGGAAATTATGAAATCATGTTTAGAGCATCTTCAGATCATGGACAAAGCTTTGAAAATAAAATCAACCTGAGTAATTCTGCATCTGATTCACAAAATGCAGAGGTACAGTCATCCGGGGATAGAGTATTTGTTACATGGTGGGAACGTAATTCGACAAGTAACGAACCTGTACTTAGGGTTAGCGGCGATGATGGAAAGACCTTTGGCCCAACTTTGAAGCTCTCCTTTAGCGGCCCTATTAATAACGAATGATACTCGAATAAACTGCAATCATTTTTTATTTATTTTAGAATTCATCAATGTTTTTGCAATAGCCCTTTCAATAATAGTGGTTGTTGTACTTCCAGACATAGGTGACATTATAGCTTACAAAC
>JANWJI010000183.1 GCA_025449515.1 Nitrososphaeraceae archaeon
AAGCGTGATTCGGAATGAGGGATGGAGATAAAGAACTCAAATAGTGTTGACTACTTTAGGAAAGCCTCTTAATGAGCGGCACATAGAGATATCGATAATGTATTCTGATCATATAGTCCCGCATTTCATTTTCACATACATTAAATATACTCGTACTCTAATATCGAGAGTCCATAACGTTCTATTATCCGATATTCTTATTTATCTGTCTATTGCACTCATTAATTATGCAAATAATCTCATCCTATGCAAAGGCCAGGATAATTATAAGCATAATCACAGCGGGATTGATAGTTGCAGCTATTATAATGGAATTGTTGCCAGAGGATATAGCTAAGATCTTTGTCATACCTACTCTAATATCAGCTTTGATGTCGGCTTTGATCCAGATATTTATCGTCAGAAAAACCAATATGATTTAAGTAATCTACCCATTAGAAACATGACTATGTCATCATCATTTGAAATCTACCAGAGAACACAGCCAAAATTGTGTAGCAAATTGAAGTCAAACTTATTATGTGCTAAGCAATACCTTTGTTATTCAGGTCAGTTACTGGACTAACTGTACCAGAATTTGATCAAATAAGCAGAGAAATGGGATCGAAATATGAGGAATATGAAAGAAGACGTCTTTCTAAAAGGAAGAGGAAAAGAGATGTTGGTGGAAATTAAATGTGCTACTATATTTAATCTACTTCAAATATTGCAAAATATGAATTTTACAACTGGGATAGCACTGCTCAATGAATTGTATTCTGACGGAATGCCACTAACGATTGGATAAGAATCTGGGTATGAGTTAATGAAGGAGTTTTTTAGATCTTTATTTCATAATAATGATAATAATGATCTCTGTTGCAATAGATTATTTTAAGAAAAGATTCGGAGAAAACCTAACATGTAGTGCCTATATTCACATAAACTTAGATGCTCACTCATGTCAGGAGATTAGACGATTTGATTTGACTTGGAATGTTGACTTGTTTATTGTAACTGACGCGATAGAGCCAGTCGTAAGAGGAATCGCTGCTGGTATGGTGGCATGATTATAAAGAATTAGACAGTGAGAGTCGAATAAACAGATGGAAAACACATTTAGCACTTTCAACCAACCAATTTACAAGCTTAGGAGAGCGGACTCCAAAATTCTCACGAATTGCTAAAATGCTAATGTGAAGATATTCCACTCAAGTTGCGACTGTGCAGTAGTAAATCATGCTAGGATTGCTGATTTCATATGTCGCACATATTGAAGCAGGTGCCGACTCCAACAACTTTATTAGATGCAGGGAAGCACTTTTGTTATGCAAAGTATTTCAAAGTACCCTCTTATTCGAATAGCTATTACATTGATAACTATCGGATTAATTGCTACTGCGATAGCGTTTGAGCTCCTTCCAGAAGATGTAGCTAAGGCCTATGTTATACCTGTGTTAGTGGCCGCTCTATTTGCAGGCATAGCTCAAGCATCAATTTATAAGAAGTATTAAGTCTGCTAGTGCAGAATAACATTTCGAAAAAACAACAGGATGTCATTTATGAAGAGTAGGACCTTATACTAGTTCAGGATACAACTCACTTAGAGAGTCTTAAGAGCACTAGTTATAGTAATACTTTCAAGAGCAATCACAGTGCAAAGTGTATCGTCGTTTCGTACATATTAGTATCACGTTTGTTTATATTGTACTAAGTGAGCGTACTTCTACTACTTTTATTAGTACTTCTTACAACATTGCAATAGTTGATGAGATAATAGCAAATAATTAAGGAGTAATAATAGCAAGTAGTAATGATGTCTGCAACCGATCATTATTATAGCAAGAACAGAATCCCTTCTAGCATGGCAAGAAGTTCAAAAATGCATATATATCATCGGATTCCTAATAGAAAGAAGCGATATGCCACTTAAAGCTGAAATAATTGCTATCATGATTATAGGAGGTATTTTTACTACAATTAACTCAGTCGCTGTCTATGCTGACACTACATCAGAAGGCTGCGACCCAACTCTATGGGATCATGTATATCATCCAGCCAGACTGCATACTCTTAAAACTTGCATGACTGTAAGCGGTATAATAGATCATATTAAACGAGAACCTGACGGTGATCTTCATATCAGAGTCCATCTTGACCCTCAATACAGTAACCTTACTAATTCTGCGAATGATCAGATACAGGCTGGCGATCTAGTTATAGAGCCCGTTTGCGATCATGAACCATCACAATCAACTGCTGCAATTGAGGCATGTTCTGGATTTCAAAGTCAGATAGTAATTCCTCCTGAAGGCACTCATATTCAAACTACAGGAAGATATGTGCTAGATACGAGTCCTGCCCATGGATGGACTGAAATTCATCCAGTATCAGACATCACTAACTTGGATTCATCACCATCGTTTTTGTCAATGTTCGGAATTCATACTACTCAACCATTACAGCAACACATTATACCATCACAACGACAGCATGTAACGTATGATGATATACCAGACAAATCAGAGTAACTCTGAAAGAGGATATCATCCTTATCCCTTCCCGATCCAATTTCCAGAGAAATGCAAAAATTACATGGGTTAGCTAAAGATATTTCGTTGTATTAGACCTATTGGTGGTATAGGTTCTATCGAAAAAAAGCCTTAGTATATCTATTATCGGTTTTGATATTGAGAGGAAATATTTGGATGATGCTGTAGCAGGCTTATGAACGAAAAGTTGGAGAACTGAATTCCAAAATTTGAAGTACAAGATAGAAATATTTTAGACTCTTTGGATATAGATATTCGTATTCAGTAAAGAAGGTGATCTGTTTAGAATTAATAAATGAAGATGAGTAAATATATCAAACAGGCAAAAATTCTATCTATATGTTAATTCTATTATTGGGTTCATATCCTTAAACTTTGGAAAGTGACCTATCAAATGTCTATTGGTATCAAAAGAAAAAGGGAAATATCACAATGTATTTAAAGCTCTTGAGCAATGCCTCGACTTGAATTTTATCTAACCTTTATATCGCGATAATAACAGTCTCAAATCATCTAACCTTTCGTTGCCATATTCCTCTACCATGTGTCGCTATACGCAATAATCCGGTACTGGAATGCAATCGCATATCATAGATCTGACAATTTGGTAACCCTTTGTTCAACCAGATCCAATTTCTTCCTCCATCGACTGTACGAAAAACTCCTACGTCGGTCCCAATATACATTGTATCTGATCTAGTATCATCTATGGCTAAAGCATTGACTGGAATATTTGGGAGCCTTGCATCGGTTCCGCTAATGTCAGTCCACGTTGCCACCTCCTCATTTGATGAAAGTGATCCTCTATAGACATGTCCTATTTCGTCTCCTGTGGAAAAACCTGATACAACTACTACAAGTTTCGTATCATCATTGGGAAGAACACTCATATCCCATATATATCGCCTGGGAAAAGGATCAGAATTAATCTGTTGAACTTTTCGATTACCATTCTTTCCTGTCAAGCGATAGATACGTCCAAAATTCGTACCTAAATAAATAAGATGTGAGTTAACATAATTGATTGCAGAAATAAGATCATTGTCAGCAAACTGCAAATCAATATGTTCTTGAAAGCCATTTTTTCCTTTTGAATCATCTAGATAGAGTATTCTACCACCAATTGCAATATTATTCGAATTAGTCTTATCTAGAGCCAAAGGTGGATAGAAATTAGAAGCTTGTCCAGAGAACGGATCTGATAAGTCTTCGAAGCTATTAGGCTTCCCTCCATTGTCAGAAAAAGCTAGCGTTAGAGTTGCATAAGTATGCCAGATATTATTTGGATCGTTTGGATCAATACAAACAAAGCCGCCATCTCCGTCGTCAACCATGTCAAATGTCGGAATTCCTTCGTATCTTAAAGTTCCATTATCTTGTGCGCCAGCAAATATTATTTTCTCAGAATCTGGATGCTGCTCCATAAAGTCAAACTGAGTGATACATAATCCTTTATTCATACTATCATCCCAGGTTTTTCCACCGTCGCTAGATTTGTATATTCCTCCATCACATCCAGCGTAAATTATTTCTGGACTTTTAGAATCAAATGCAAAGGAATGGTTGTCTGGATGAAATTCCAATCCGATATCTGAAAACTGCCAATTATTATTATTTTTATCACGAGTAGCCTTCCACAATGATATACCACTCAAATAAACAATATTTGCATCACGCGGGTCTACAGCTACGTTAATATCATAGAAACCCTGAACTCCAAGGTCATTTTGACCATTTCTACGTCCAGGAGGAACATTTATTCTAATTCTTTTCCAGGTCTCTCCATTATCATCAGATTGATAAAATTGATCTATTACATCATTACCGTTACTTATTAATGTGTAAATTCTATTTGGTTCAGATTTTGAAATATCAAGTGATATGCGATTAAAATTTCCGCTGGGAAGCCCTGTAGAAAGCTTTTTCCATTTGGGTTGGTTAGTATTTGCATTAATTGTCTTAAAGATTCCTTCTTGCCAAAATGCAGCATATGCAATATCTGGATTACTGTTGTCAAGAACGATATCTGTTGCGCCAACGGTAGAAATAGGAGGTAGACCATCTTCCATTCTTGTCCAATTTTCACCACTATCAATACTACGGAAAATACCGGATGCCACGCTAGGATCCGCTAACGAAGTTGTGGCAGCAAAAAGGTTAGAAGGCTTTTTAGGATTAATAGCTATTCGACAAAATCGAGAGTTAATGAATGTGTTCTCACCATTTAATTTCCATGTTTTGGCTGAATCGGCTGTTCTTAAAATACCTATTCCATATTGACAGTCCAATCCAAAATTCCCCTCGCCTGTACCTGCATAAAGAATATCAGGATTGGTTTCATCTATTGCTATGGCTCCTATCGCAAGTGAAAGCATATTATCGGATGTCGGATTCCAGCGTCTTCCTGCATCAGTGGTTTTCCAAACTCCGCCCTGAGCAGCGGCTATAAACATAGTATTGCTATCGCTTGGATGACTTACTATTGCTGTTATTCTGCCTGAGACTTTTACACGGGTGCCTTTGGGAGAATAGGTCCCCCCATTATTGACTAAGGTTGGCCCAAGTTGCATCCAATTACCAACGTCAGATCCATTTGGAACTGGTCCATTTTGCGAAAAAGAATTTTGCCCTGACGACGAATTCTCTCTTTCCTCTGACATATCTTGAGCACGTCTAAGTGCAGCAAGACGCTTTTCTGCCAATAAGCGACCTTCGCTTCCAATTTTTTTATCAATATTGCTTTCTATACTACGCAGTGATGGATTATCCTCCGGTGGTTTAGCGCGTGATTTGTCATCTATCTTGTCTTTGCTTTCTGACACGGTGTTGCAATATTCTATAACACAACTCTTAAGGTTTTCTCTATTGAGTACTAATTATTATGATACCGCAAAACACATAGCCTCGAGCTCAACCATAATTCAGTAGTGTATAAATGTTATTTGGCTAAACAGTCATTGAAAGCATTATGTGAGCAAGGCAATTTGCAATATTTCATAAATGATGCTTTCTAGTTAATGCTTTGTCATATTTTCCAAATCTTTGAATGCTGAGACATTTGCTGTTGGTTCTGGTTGAGGTGGACATCCTGGTTGTGATGGCTTAATAGGACATAAAGGCCGCATGCAGCTCATATCATGGGGATTATGGACTTTGCAAAGATCCGAAAATAAATCATGAGACTGAGTATTTAATGAGTCGTTGTATTTATAGTAATGGACTTGGATGCCAAGTACTTCATTTTCAGAGCAATTGAGTGATATAATGATAATTAATATAATAAATATATGTAGGATAAGACCTTTTATCCGATCCAATTGCCTGGACGGAAACACTCTATTCCTTGAGCTAGCTTTTTATTTAATTGTATCTGAATGACTTAAGACTTCTTGAAATCCCATATAATTTCAACGTTGATACCTGGTTTGAATTAACTCATGGCAATATCATGATAATTTTTCATGTTACTTATATGGTCATCAGTTATCTCCTCTATGGAGCAAGTCATAGAGGAGATCAGCCCAGAGTAGAAGCCGGAAAATATGATAATAATAGTATCACAAGCACTAAAAATACTAATATTAAGTAACATCTGGGTATGACTAATACTAATCTCTTTTTATAACTATCAAGTGAGTCACACTAGGATATAAGTGCATCAAACAAATAACGATAGACATGAAGAAATATAATCTTAGAACCATATCGCAGAAATCGTCAGAAACCTCACTTGGAGTTGAATTTAACTGAGTACAACCTTACTATCTGGTGACATAAAAAGGAAAGAAGATCAGATGATCTTGACACTAATGTTAGTGGGAGTTGCAGCAATCGCAGTTCTCATTCCGCTGATTAGTGTTGTAGAATTTCCTACTATGAATGCTAAATCTTCATCCCAGCCGAGTTTTGGTGATATATGCAAAGAGAATGCATTAAAGTACGAACAACTAGGCTACTATACTGGTGGAGCAGCACAATTCAATGCAGTTATGGCTACATGTGCTGTTGGCAATAGTTAACGATAATCCATAGGAACATGGGTCTTCCCCCTTTGATTTTACTCTTTACCTTTATTGTATTTGTGATGATGATATTTGTGTTAATAGTAATATTGGCTGGAGCAGCACAATATGCCCAAGCAAGATTGGGTACTAGTACCCCTCATGTAACTATAGCTTTTGTAGGTAATACTTCACCCATAGCGGGTGTAGATCATGTATCAGTTGCCGGTATCGCTACCTACAATGCAGCGACTAGTAGTAGGAATATTGAACAGAAAATATTAACCGTATCCTGGGGTGATGGCACTACTAGCCAGTCCAAAATAACTAGAATTCCTTCATCTAGTGAAGGTAAATGGGGCCCATTATATCATAAATACGATTCCGCAACTGCCTCCAATCCATATGCAATAGTTGCTATATTGGATGTATTATCATCTTCATCATCCAAAGGAATTGTACAAATAAAGAGTGAACCGTACATTATCAATGTCCAGAAAGGTCCAATAACAGGATACTCATCGGATTCACTAAGAAGTAATGTCGGTCTTGTATCTAAAAATATTGAGCTGTTATTTAACCCTGTTTCATATTTGGGTAATATTATAGCTTTGTCCGTAATTGGATCTGTCACTGTATCCAGTTTATGTATGGTCATACATATAAGAAGGAGTAGTCATAAGATGATACCCACTATAGATGCCTACATAGATGAGAAACAAAATCATTACACTAGTACACATACTTTCGACAAATCTAGATAGAGTGGTTGATGAAACCTCAGATGCAGAAGATAATTAGCTCGCATTTTGCTTTGTTTAGCATTCTGACAGGCGATAAAATATTATCACTACTAAGGGGTAATTTTTCTTTCACCACTTCACAGAAAGAAATTAAATGAGATAGAACACAATCTAACCTTCATACTAACACACTTTCAGGAGCCAATTTTTCCAGGGAATAATATGACTAAGGCTCTTGGCTACCACATTATAGATAAATGGAAGGAAATTTATCCGCTAGAGGATTTATGCGAAATAGCAAGGGTTGCTACAATGGAGGACTCTTATCAGTTAGCTAGGCTGGCCCAGTATCTTGAGATACAGGGCGCAGACGAAAGATATCCAAAGACTATGCTTAGTGATATGCTCAAGGATATACCTCTTCTAAATGTCTTTAATTATTAATGACCATATCTGGAGAGAATATGTTGAAAATAATTATAATCAGTGCGAGCGTATTACTCGGTAGCGTCATAATATATATAATATTTCTCTACAATAGTATACCTATTTATTGGAAGGTAGCTATTGCTACTTTCATCCTTTTTCTACCATTTTATTTCTTTTTATAAGTATCGTTTACCGTGAATTGATTCTAAGGATTTCAAGTCGATGTTTACAGAGAGGTCCAATATTACAGCCGATCGACTTAATGAAGAGGGAGTTGATTTCGGCCCATTTTATCTCAGTAATTCCAGTCAAAGGAATTACATCATTAGCTGTTTAGACGATTGTTCTAGGAAGGTAGCAAGTAGATGGTCTGAAAGAAAGAGGTCAGTTGATGTTCTCAATGTACTAGAGTATTGGATAATCATTAACGACAAGCCAGAAAAGCAGATACCAAATTCTTATCCACAGTTACAAGGAAAAGTAGAGGCATATAACAAGATAGTAAAGGATGAGTTTTTAATGTTAGAAGATATTCCAAACATATATGAAGGTAAACAGAGGTATGATATCTTTGTAAAGGCGTACAATGAAACCAGAGAACATGGAGGGATCAATGGTCTTACTCCATCAGAGATGTTCCTACAAAGGTTAATTACATCAAGTACATATATAGGAACTAAGCAGCAAAGTGTAACCCGTGTAGGTAATTAATAATGTAACCTATCTGTGCAAGTACAACAACTAAGTATTTAGGGAGATCTACTTCGCCTGGTAAAAAATCCTTGGTATCTCTAGGGGGATGATTCATGGGAGCTTGATGAACTTCAATCTCTTAATTTTTTTGATACTCTAAATTATAGTACAATTACTATGATTGTTGCATAAAAGCAAATTTTACAGGTTTCTACAAAAGCATCTGATTTTGGATCCTTATAAAAAGCAAGGATTACTTATGCAGTTCAAGGCTTTTCGTATAGTCTCTTGTGGAAAATATCTTTTTTTGGGCAATTATAATTGCTGTTACTCCTATGTATAGCAACTGGGATATTTCAGTTAGTAAAGCCATCGGATTTCTATCTTGTAATGCTGCACCTGTAATTTCATTTGGAATTCTAGTTAGTATCAATAATCCGGTTAGAGCAATTGTTCCTATTATTCCAATGTAACACCAGCGTAAGCCCCAATCTTTGATCATTGGCAATGCCCAAAATATCTGAACTATTCCAGCTATAATAAACAGTGTGTCAGTATATGGAAGTAACTCCATTGGAAAATTATATGGCTTCATCGAAGGTCCTATCATCATTAAATGCAATATTCCTCCTAACAATGTAGCAGCTCCAGCTGTATATAGCAGAAGGCGACTTTCTGTTCTAACCGACGGCTTTGTAACAGGGGTGACTCCATGGAAAGCAAGTGATGGTATCTTTTTCATAATTTCTTTCATAATTCTATCGCATAATCGTAGGAGATAAACTCTGGTCAGCATTAGACCAAAACAATCAAAATAGATCCTAAAGCATTAGTAAACGAATACATCAAACATAAATTATTGTTATTAATCAAAAGTAATGCTTACTGCACATCTATCTGAGAAATATTGATCAGATGGCTCTTAATGGTTTCTTGCTATAATATTTACAATTTATAGGTTCATGTCCTTGTAGAAAACATCACCGATATTATCAGATTAGTCAGTCTATTCATGTTGTAGGTTATGTATCTGAATGACAATTCCCTGTTCTGTGGTCTAGTCCATGTAGACATAAGATAGTCTCCGAATAGTCGTTTTATGGCTGAGACTGAGTTCATCTTTGTTTCGTTGGTTGTACAATAATTTGGAATATCCGTGCCTCTTTCGTTATGATTGGCTTGAAATCCATGTTATCATATCTTGTAGGAGCTCGTCTTATTTTGATCGAACATATGATTTGTTGTAATACATCTACTCCAATAGATAATTTCGCATATTTTCTTCTCTTCTATGCCTTGTTCGATCAGTATAATACTGTGAAGCGCTAGTCATTCTGAATCCAGTAGAATCTATTCCAATAAAGATATGCTTGGTACAGCCGTTTATTACAATGAATAAGGAAATTATCTTTTCAAGCAATGCACTATTGATTCTTTCTGTAAACTTTTGCAATGTTGTAAAATGAGGAATGCGTAACAATCCTAGAGACGACCTCAGGTAACACGCCTCGAACAACCAATCCACGTACATTCTATAGCTCTTACCTTCGTACTGTCGGATTGTAACCAGAACGATATGTTGCCATATTGTAAAAACGTGATTGCTTTTCCTGTTAGAAAACAGAGGAATCCTTGCATGTTTCAAAACACGGAACATAGTATATGCAAGTCTAACGTATCTTGATTCTTTCAATAGATTATCGGTATTATACACTTACAAAGCTTTGACTGTATGATATGATTTGTCCCATGTCGATTTAGATCAGCATCTTAATATCCATTCCGGATGAGCATTCTTCCATCCACACCATTAGTGCACCGTGGCCTTACGCTAGCCTATGGCCCAACGTACAGATGGCATCCTATTATCGATGCATGAAACCAAGAGGCCTATTTTTCACTGAACCATCCGGCCTGTATGAATCTCTACCAATAATGGTTAGAATAGCTATGGCAGATTGATTGGAATTACATCTGAAGGAAACGCTTTATTCCAACGTTAGTTGTTCGTTTGAGGGCTTTGGATTGATAAGGGCAAATGAAACCTTTGTATTCGCTAATATTTTTAATCCCCATCATAGTGTAACTATAGGAATTATAGTTATAGTTAGCAGCCTATTGTTTACATCTGCAATAAACTTTTAGATTTCGTTTATCTTCCAGTATTTCTTTCGGCGCCGGAAAATATCTTAAGAACTAGT
>JANWJI010000184.1 GCA_025449515.1 Nitrososphaeraceae archaeon
GTCGTATACCATAATTTCGTGCCTGGATACTATTCATCAACGCGATCTCGGCGCGTGCAGGAGGACGTTGATACTCCTTGAAACATAATGACCAAGCATACGCAATTATCGAACCAATTATCAGGAATAAGCCTACATGGATTGAATTGTCCAGGCCATTGTAACTAAGTCCAACGCCTGCTAATGGAACACACAAGTTCAGTACCACCATGCCAAACAAACTCTCTGAGGCAAGCAACGATCCACCCAAGGCCAGCAAGAACATACCAGGGACCGCAACCCAGACCCACCGTGCCGTAAACGAGCCCAGCATCAAAAGGCTTCCAAAAAGTAATCCTATGATTACTACTCTTCGACGCATTGCGCCCGTTGGTAAAAGCCCGATGGCAGCCGCGGGTAATGCTCCGATAAGCATTGGCAAACCTACTTCGACGTGACCAGTTACTATGATTAAAATCGGAATAGCAGATATCACTAGACCAAATCTTGCATCACGCCAATTCCACACGGAAGTCTTGGAATGATATCCGCATTCCAAGTTGGTTTTTAAGAGCTGCCCTGCTGGTATCCGGCTGACTGTTCGCCTATAAAAAATACTGGCCCCGTCTGTTTGGACGAACTCTGTCGTATCTTGCCATATTTCATCTAAAATTCATCCGTTTCATCCATTCTGTAGCTTTGTCAGTATTGCTGCGACTTGAAAACCTGCTAATAACGCTATTCCCTTCAAAATTCCACCTTCCTTGAAAGCCTCGGGAATCATAGAATCTGCTAACATGACAAGTCTGTCTTGTTAGAATCTAACCGTGAAACGCACAAGAATATCAACATCACAGATCTTTAAACTAAATTACGATAATAATTAGATAGTACACTTTTAGTTCTCACTAGTAGTAACATAGTTAAATCTAAAGGATTTGTTAAATCAGATTAGATTTGACAGAGATAAATCTGATGCTAAATAATGGATAAGTATTCAAATATTTCAGAGAAATGATTGAAATACCGGTGTATGACAAAGATAGTCTGTCTGTCTGTCCGTCCAGATAAATAGGTTGTACGATTACGTTCGCTTAATCTGACGAATTGTAATTTGAAGATATCCAAAAACGATATTGCTATTAGTTATAACATGCTTAAACTTCTTTAACATAATGCGGTCGTTTACTCATACATTTAACGTAAATTGTCATATAGACAAAGCCTGGAGTTTCTATACTGAAGTTAAACACTTAAAGCTAATAACCCCTTTGGAAGTAGATATCCAAATAATAGATACAACTAGCCAAAACATCGTTGAAGGACAAGAGATATGGCTCAGTGGAAAAATAATTGCTAAAAAAAGGTCAAAATGGCATTCGAAAATTACATTTTTTAAACCTTATGAATATATAGATGAGATGTTGGAAGGGCCTTTCAAAAGGTGGAAACATAGGCATATCTTTTATGATCGTGATGGAAAACAAACTAAGATATCAGATGAAATTGAATTTGAATTGCCATACGGAATATTTGGAAGGCTTTTCGAAGGGTATGCAAACAAGCATCTACAAAAGATCTTTGAACATCGAAAAATTGCTACAAGAGCAGCTTTAGAAAATAATATTTCTCTCGAGTAATTGGCATTAATAGTATAACGAGAGCTTTTTCGTCAATCTCCTTTTGATATATGTTATTGATTCATTGATCTTAAATCAATATCTTGGGCTAACCGATCCTAGTACTATCCGTTTCACCAACTGAAAAAATTATCGCCAACTATTATTCACGAGATTATTTGAAATAATTGCTCGAATGCACTAATCCTTTACTAAATAACGAATCGATGATAATATTCGAAATAGAAAGATATCTAGACTGGTAGAGAATGAAAGTTCAGGCCTGCACATAGTACTCAATGCTTTCCATGTCGATACTCAATATTTGTAGAAAATTCGGAAAAACCATTTCACGTATGATAATCGGACTATTAATATACGTGGAAGTAGGTATAGGAGTCGCAAGTTTATGCCCATAACAGTTGAATTTGTAGATAATCTTTTTAAGAATCTTTCAAATGGTAACGGAGATGCCTTTTTTACTAGCGTTGCTGATGATGTAAATTGGACAGTCATGGGAACACATCCACTGGCTGGAGTGTATAATAGCAAAGCCGACTTCTTGAAGTCTACTTTTGAACGCTTGAGTAGAATTCTAAAAGGAGGAGTAATACTTAAAGTTACTCATATCTTTGTTTCAGATGATATTGCTGTAGTAGAGATGACCTCGACATCCACTACACTCAACGGGAAACCATGGCCGAATACTTACTGCTGGATACTCAGATTTGTCGATGGTATTGTCAAAGAGGTTCGAGCTTATGTAGACTCGTACCTTGTTCAGCAGGTAATCGAGGAGAATGAGAAAGGCACCACCAGATCAACACAAGTCTAGATCTGAACTATTTTAGATTTTGTTGAATGATTTGGAAGAGAATGAGACTGGCAGGCAAAACAATTTCAGGACAATAACCATTTACAAATCTAATCGCAAACAATCGCTAGTGATATCACTCGTTATTTTATAAAGTATTTTGACATCAGTTTGGGAAATTCAAAAGAACACGAGAAATTTGCATGCTGTAGTTTCGTGATCAAAAAAGAGATCGAGTTTCATAAAACAATTGAAGTGTATTAGTTCCTGAAGCTAACAAGGTTTGACCAGTTCACTTTCAATTTTTAAGTATGACACTCCATTCTGACCATAAACTACGTACGACTGAGCATAGAGGCACGAATATCAAATCTATCTTACATGAGATTATCGAGACCTTTTAAGCTTCATTCATTAGCCTAAAAATATTATAACATTTAGGTTTCTATGCAGAAATATGAATAAAGATGCCAATTACTGGATCGATAAACTTGGACTTCAGGAACATCCTGAAGGGGGCTACTTCATTGAAACCTACAAATCTCAAAGAATAGTAAATTTTGACGATTATGATGGAAATCGCTACATTTGCACGGCAATCTATTACTTGTTAGTAGGAAATCAATTTTCCTCATTTCACAGAATGAAATCAGACGAAATATGGCATTTCTATGCTGGCAGCAGTCTAACCCTATATATTATTCACAGGGATGGCACCCTAGACGAAATTAGATTGGGACAAAATATTGATAATAATGAGGTATTTCAAAAGGTTGTAGAATCCGGCAGTTGGTTTGCAGCATTTGTAAATGATCCTACTTCTTATTCTCTAATTGGATGTACAGTTTCTCCAGGATTTGATTATCACGATTGGGAGTTGGCAGATATAAACAATCTTGTGCAAATTTATTCTCAACACAGATCGATTATAGAAAAATTCAAACGAGCATTTTGACTTCCAGGCATTTTCTTAGCATATGGATTCTCGCGGAGGTTAAAAGAGATGCGATTTGAAAGGATTTATAATATAACTTACTGCATTTGAAATACGTCCATTTTTTTGTAATATGTTTATAAATATTTTGGGTTAACGATAATTCTAATTTATTAATATTGAGCTTTTGATGTCATTTATAGTTGGGATGGAATCTTCATAAATGAGTTGTGTTCTTAAATTCGTTTAACCACTTCTAGAGCTACCGTACTGCTGTATAGCACAATCCGTTAAGACCATATAATCGAGACTGCGACAAAATCGCTCTAGTAGAAAAAATGCATTATTGATCGATATTGAGATGGAGATCAGTGTATGGCCAAAGCGAAGATTTTAAAAAGCAATCGACATCGATTAATGGTAGAATAGATTTGAATACCAATCTCAGACGAAGAAATTCTCTGATAAGAAAGGTTGGAAGAAGATGCGCAAAATGCAAGATCGAATTCGGAACAGAATATTCAGATCTGACCCTGGATCATGTGATCCCAAAGGAAATAGATCCTTATTCTAGAGAGTATCAACTTTTGTGTAGGCCATGTCATAACCTCAAGAATCTATTTCGAAACTTTTGTCGAGCCAAATTCGGTAGCAAAAAGTACTGGTTATTAATTAGCAAATCATAATTATGTGAATATATGCATCTGTTAGCAAATGTTCCTAAATTGTAGATTGTCATTAATAGATGAACCTATAGATTACATTTTTTGCATGGAAATTAGCAATTACTATGCGATAGTTAATATTTTTAAATATTTATCCCAATATGATGCTATTTTTTCATAAATTATGCAAATTTGCTAATCCTTTCTCATTTTTATGATATACTGATAATTTCTAGACGAAGCTTGATAAGAGTACGCTCGGATCGTGGGTTATATCCTTTATCTCTGATATGAATTGACAATTAATCAATTGCCGATCAATCCTTGAGTATTACTATCCAAGATATGTGAAAGTATTGCATATATTCTCAAATTTCTACGTATTCAAAAGCAGTAATATATCTATCAGCACGTTGTGTGATGAATGATAACAGCTAAAATAAAGTCGACATCAACATCAACACTAAATCTCAGAAGTTCTAGAATAACTAAAGGCATTGTGGCATTGTCTGTTTTTCTACTTATCGTCTCATCAACCACCTTGTTCTCTTCACTCGCATACCATAACGATGCTTATGCGCAAGGAGCATCGGCGGCACCAAAAAAAATATTAAGGATAGGATATTTTCCCAACGTTAATCATGCTCAAGCAATTATAGGATTTCAAACCGGCGACTTTAAAAAACAATTGGGTGATAACATTGACGTTCAAACATTTACATTCAATGCTGGACCATCAGCTATAGAGGCTCTTTTAGCAAAGCGGATAGATGCCACATATGTTGGTTCCAACCCTGCAATCAATGGTTATGTAGCCTCGGGAGGGAAGGATTTAAGAATAATTTCTGGAGCAGCAAGTGGTGGAGCTGTATTTGTTGTTCGAAATGATTCAGGTATTGCCTCTCCTAAAGATTTTGCAGGCAAGAAATTTGCCTCACCTCAGCTTGGTAATACACGAGACGTAGCATTGAGAAAATATCTCTTGGATCATGGATATAAAACAACAGAAAATGGTGGAAATGTAACGGTTGTTCCAGTATCAAATGCAGATACCCTGATCTTATTCCAGAAGAAACAGCTCGATGGAGCTTGGGTGCCAGAACCATGGGGAGCTAGATTGGTAAAGGAAGGTGATGGAAAGATATTACTAGATGAAAGAAGCTTGTGGCCACAAGGCAAATTTGTAACTAATAATATAGTTGCAAGAACAGACTA
>JANWJI010000185.1 GCA_025449515.1 Nitrososphaeraceae archaeon
ATGGACACTATTAGCTGAGGCGGCGATATCAGGAGTCCCTCCAGGACTGTTGCTCAGATTAACAGTACTTCCAAACGTAGATCCATTGTTTGTACTTCTACGATAAAATATATTGTTATCCCCAGATATTACGTATCCTTTAGGCAAAAAACTTCGGCACAAAGGTAATGCTAGTCTTTAGTCATAATATAACTTCAATAAGAAATTTCTGAACGCAATTTACAGACAAGTAATGCAGAAAACCTCTCATAGCAAATAAGCTACCTTTAGTAAGTAGGTTACTTACAGGTTACTAACAACCGTAATGTACCGCACTACAATAAATATAGAATGTTCGCCGGCGAAGACCACATTAATGAATGACGGAGGCTAGTTTTACGAAATCAAGCAGACAAATACGAACACAATAAATCATAGTAAATAAATCAGTATCAACCTACCCAAGTCAGATATACTGATAATTCTGGCGAATATTATGAATCGCTATAATTCGACATTTCTAGTCGTTCAGACTAACCTGTACTATCATAGCGGCACCCTAGTTTTCTTGTATTATTGTTATTTAAGCAGTCTATTAATCGATTGATTGACAAGAGTAGCAGCGGCAATTGAAAGCCGACAATCTACTCCCGCCTATCTAGTGATTTGACTCACCGATACTCGCTGGCAGAACGCCAATAGGCTGTTAACCTTTAAGTCATTATCTATCCCTGAAATAACTAAGATGATATCTAATAATATAGAGATAGTATATAGCGTAGAAATAGAGTAGAGATAGAGTAGAGATAGAGTAGATACTTGCTGCGTACTAGGGACACTAGGGACACTTACTAGACAGAAACTACAGCCAAAACTAAATCTATAACCTTTTCATCTATGCCGCGAGCACTATATGGCTAGTCAATAGTCAGAAATATGCAGCTATTGTGCCATCCATGTCACAGAATGAAGGATCAGCCATATCCTAAGTTGATACATATGTAATGCATTATGTAATCGCCGGGAGAAATATAATTGAACTGGGGTCGTGCCGCACATCTGTACTAGAAAATACTTCTTTCAAGATAGGTGGGCAATAGAAGTACTGAAGGATATATTGGGATTCAAAATCATGATACAGATTCTCATGTTTCATTTAAGAATATTAGGATAGAGGAGAAGTAGTCAATGTCGAAGGCATATTAACATAGTAGCTGCAAAGCTAATCCGAAGTATTATATATAATTTAGATAATAAAAATATGTCACACTGTGATACCTTGTTATGGTGTATTTGTTTCCCATTGTTCCCGGAAACAAACGACATTAACGAGGGCTGCTGTCACAGTGTGATATAATTATCTTATTTTCCAATAATTCTAAAGGAGATAATGCACGCGAATGGTAGAAAGATACAGTTACTCCTAAAAGGCTCTAAGCAACAGAGTATATAGTGTCCTCAATTAAATATGTCAGGCATTATTTCTATCTTTTAATTTCATTTTTATTCCATGTTTAGGACGTAGGGTGACAAGCGGCTGAAGTACCGGTAGAAAACAACTTTTTCTAATCCGTTTCCTTTTCTTCATTATTCTAAGCTATATTTTTGGCATCTCGGCAAGTCTTTGGACCAACAAGAAGTAACAGTTCTAGTATATGAGGTAGTATTCCTTTGTTAGACCATCCCCCTCTGACATGTGTTCTATACTATAATAGCTGTGGTAATACTGATTGTCATGATCCTGTGTGTTCGCCGGCAATAACCATATTAGTGAATAATGGAGGCTCGATATAAGAAATCAAGCAGACAAATATGAACACAATAAATCATAGTACATAAATCAGCATCAACATACCCAAGCCAAATATACTGATAAACGTAGTGAATAATACGAATCGTCATAATTCAACGCTTGTGATATTAATTCTGTTAACTACGGTATTAGTATCAGGATTCACAACAAATGTACCTTCAGCAGTATTTGCTGACTCTAGGCTCCTGGAGCAACGTGCCAAACAGACTGCTAATTGTGATACAGTAGGTGCGGGTAGTCCTGTATCAGATTCGTGCGACCAAAGATCAGCGAAGATTGTCAATAATGGCGCCAAATACAGGAACACTAATAGTAGATAAAGCCTGTGTGACGTCGACTAGTGGTGGAACATGTCCAGGTAACCCTTCCTTTAACGTACAAGTTACAGGTAATAACGCTCAGCCAACCTCTTTCTCTATTAGTAATGGAGGTAGCCAGTCTATTATATTAGGTGGAGGTTCTTTTACAGTATCTGAAGATTCAACACCTGGCTTTACTACTTCTTTTTCAGGTGACTGTATGCAAACTTCCTCTTCTGGCTCACAGGAAGCAACTGGTACCATAGCAGCAGGGCAGCATCTTACATGTACTATCACAAATACAGCAGTTCCAACTACAGGAACTCTGGATATTATAAAAGTTTGTAGCGATTTTAGCAACGGTTCATTATGTCGATTGAATGAATTTGACATAATTGTTACAGGTAATAACGCTCAGCCATCATCTTTCTCTCTAACAGATGGTGGTAGCCGATCAGTTACATTGGGTCCAGGTTCTTTCACGATAACCGAACTGCCAGTTCCTGGCTTTCTTCCTGCTAGTTTTTCAGGTGACTGTACTCTAGTCTCCTCTAGCTCTGGAAAGGTAGTAGCGACTGGCACTATAAGCGAAGGGCAACATCTGACATGTACTATTACAAATAGTGCATTGTAGCCATATCTTACTAAAACATCCAGATAGTAGACGAACAACAATACCGAAACAGGAGATAATAATGGAAGGACCACCTTCCCCCTTTGTAGCAAGCCTATATGCTGTTATCTTACCCTATCCTAACTTCATTTGTTGATCTGTTTGTCTCTTTCTTAATTGCTCTTCGTCTATAATCATGACTAGTATTTGCTGCATGGCTTCTACCTCCGCTAGGTTGTCCTCAACAATCCGCATGTTGACCTTTTCAGGGTCTACTGCTTTTTGCTTCTTTTGAATTGCTTTGTAGATCATTTCCTTGACATCATCCACCGTTAGCTCTTTTCGCTTTTGCAATTATAACAATCTTAAAGGAAGCGATTTGTATAGACTGAGGATATGTTGGCAGAGGGACTCTAGGCTTGCTATTATTTGATAGTAGGTTATTGCTTTTAATTATCCTAATGGAGTCAAAGACACCCAATTGGTATATGAGGTATTATCTTGAGCCCCGTCTTATTGTTCATTTATCGTCTTGTACAAATACGTGTTTTTCGTTTTCAGTTTTTCCAAACTTATTGGCAGATAACCGCCTCTCTTTACTCTACTAACATTAGGTTTGATATTGTGATTGGGATTGAAGTCCAAACGTCGCAAGGAATTGCACTTGTCACGCCAGCTCCCTATTACGTTGTTAGCTTCATCGCCGGCGAGTCTTCTAATATTGATGAGATATGGGATCAAGATACGCCACACTGCGAACTTCCTATTATCTTCTATTGGAGTTTGTAAAAGGTTCTCAATCCACCTAATCTTCGTCGATGAATTGATGGTGTTGGCGCGCAACTTTCTTAGATTCATCTGTTTGCGTTGTTCAATATTTTCATCTATAAGCCATTCTCAGAACTGGTATCGCCGGCCTTTGACCGTTCCATTGCTGTACAATCTTGACTACCTGTCCACACTTTGAATTCATACTACCAGGAATTCTTACTAAACACGAACTTATGGTCTGATTATGTAGGATCTCGTCTCCTATTGTTAGTAACTTCATAGGTTCAGTAATAGGATGTTAACCATCGGGGGGTGGTCATAGTTTGTAATCACTGACCAAACTCTTTTCTATCTTATTCAAACGAATATGCGCGTTCTTTTCATATCTGGTGTAGTCATCATCAGTTGGTTCACCATCAGATTTGCTGTTTGCATATGATTTATTCGGTATAAACCGGATCAGTGGATTTGTGAATCCCTCCCCGGTACCCACAGTTAAATCAAGTTTGAACTTTTCTATATAGCGAATAATGAAATATGCTAAATCGGCAGCTTCATCCATAGTGATATTCCTATGCCAGTGCGTCTTAAGATAGATCGACCCGTATGGTGCTCCAGTACCAATCGCCTTGTATTCATCAACCATCTCTGGTCTCCCATCTTGATAGAAATATCTAAGAATAATATCTTCATTCGTTGCTACGCCAGCCAGAACATCAAAACTGTAAATGTTACCATAATGACTGTTCAACGTACGCATAATGTCTTTTATTCTTATCCAGAGTTGATCAAGTCTCTTGCGTTTTTCTTCTGGCTCTGCTGTATATTCCCTCAACCGCATCCGAAATTCTTCGAGTGGTTCTCTACTGCCTGCAAAAGCTGTAAGTACACCTCTTATCTCTCCGGTTATCTTGTGACCGTATGCATAATCTGTTCCACCGTCAACTGTAAACTTGGTATCCGCTGCAAGGACCGCGCCATCTCCACATTTAATGCCTAGCGCATAAGTCATTATACTGGTTTTATGAATCTGTTTATTAACTCTATGAATATTGCGAGTCTTGTTGACTCTATAATAGATGGAATTCATCATTGAATTTATTGCTTTTTGGCATTCTGAATCAGCGCTATCCAGTTGTTCTATTCCTCAATTCTGACGCCATATTTCTTAGGGGGAGTCATATTGTCGATACCTCCGTGTGGTCTCAGAAACTTATGGTATAAGTGATATCCCGGTAGCACGCTCGTATTAAACTTCTTCAGACCGCGCATGATCTTGCGTCCTGAGCACAAACTACACCGGACCCGACAATCACTAGCATCGGAATAGTTATTATCAAAGACATGGATTTCATAATTACTATATTGGCTACTTACGTGATTAATACCCGTATACTTGATATAGACGTCCCAGTTTTTTCTCCTCAGTCCAAGGGTGGACTGATTTGGTAAGTTGTAGCCATTGATCCTGGTAGACCGTTACGGACAACTTCCAATACGTTAACGCCCTTGGAAAGAAAGTGCAGAATCGTTCGTGCATCTTTTGCTCCACGTTCCCACATCGCCGGCGATCCACTAATATTGTCAGGATTTCGTGTAGTAGTTATATCGTAACAATCGAAATAATACCGTGTAACATATTTGTCTGGAATGTTGAGACCTGTTTCATAATCTTTTGCTGGTTTTGGCTTATCATCCACATTACCCGTAAATAACAAAACCTTGCGTTCCTTATCTGATCGAAACTTGATATATTCAGTTTTATCTTTTGTTTCCGTGTTTTGATATATTGACTGTTGATTTCTATCGAGTTCTTCGAGTAGTGACTTTAACCGCAGCTTAGTTTGTTCATCAAATCTTTCTTTCTGGTGTACATCGTTACTTTTATCTGATATCACTTGCATTTACTTTCAATATAACTTAGAATATATGCCAGCTATATACGTTACTAAATCTTGTTACTGGGTCGAAACCAAACTTCATCCACACTGGTTTCAGATACTGTTTGCTGATCTATTCGCAGGCGCTGCTGGATGCGACTCCTAACAAACTCTTGCTTGTATTCCTAATGCTACGCGCGTGATCTATTTCCTTTTCGAGTTGCTACACATATGTCCTTCCATAAAGAACTGGTCATCCTTGAGTATGCTTCTAACAGGCGAAGATGTCGGAATGCTCTGAAGTTCTATATATAGAATTACTATTAGTCAAGGTATTGTTTTGTTCTATATGTTGTGACGGATGTGACACATGTGACGGATGTACTAAATGCAATCGATCTTTGGTATACTGAAAGTGCACTCTCAATTAACGATATAATTACTGTAATAAAACAACTTTCGATGTTCAAACTGCTAATGCATATTCAGATAGAGAGTTAGTACATGTATATATCAATGCATATGATCTAATAAACACAGTATAAGGATCAAGTAATAGGTCAGGGATAAGATTTGCCAGGGCTCACGTTATATCGGCAAGACGTGGCTTCCAAATATAACCATCGGATAATTCATAATTAGATATAAAGAATTCATGCAGATCTATATGTTATGTTGAACAGTAATCACATGCAGGTTTAGTATATCTATGAAAGTTATAGGTGGAAAAAGCAGCACAAGTAGCAAACGACGATAGACAACCAAAACCCGGGTATAACTAGATACAATGAGAATCCGTGTTGACAAAAGATTGAGGAATATAAAGCCAATATGTATTGACTCTGAAAGTTACTACTTTCTAGGAAACTTCTATCTGTTACCGCAGCTGATTATTTGCCACTTTATTATTATTGACTATTGTTTTCTATCGCAGCAGTCGGTTCGTAAATGTGTCTATCAATCCTACTGAGGGTCGGTAGTATGAATCTGCTAGCCCAATATCATGGCCCATCATTATCTCAACATTTAGGGACTTCATAGTCCTCTCTGCCTGAGTCTTGAAGAATTTGCGAAAACCATGGAGTGTTTTCCATTCATGATTCTTTTTGCCTGCTACCTGGGTAAGCTTCGGCCTGATTCCCTGGATCTGTAATGCCCTACCTACCAAGGTCTTAATTCCCGTACTTTTGAACTGTCTTGGATATTTCGCTAGCCCGATTCTGTGACTATAACATGGTTTAACTTTTTGCCACGTGTTCCTTAGAACCCAACTCTCTCCTGTAATTCCTTCGCCAAACGAGGTGCGAAAGTCCATCCATTCTTTGACTGCATTATATGCTTCAGGAGTCATAAAAGTAAAGTATTGTTCAGGCTCATCAGGATATACGATTAGTTTGGCTGCAGGAACGACTCCGTTTTCATCTTTCAGCGGGCTGATATGTTTCCACCTCATATAATCCCATGCTCCAACCCTTATTCCTGTTGATACCGACAACAATACAATTAGTTTGATTCTCCAGTCTGGATACTCGATCAGTTTTCTTATTTCTTCCACCGATGGTATTCTATCATTAGCATATTGTTTGACTTTCGGAAGGGAGCGTGCTATTATATCCCAACCTATGTTAATACGGTTCATCTTACAAAATAATTTAATGGCTTTGACATAATTCCTTAAAGTGCCTGCGGTGATCTCCGCTCTGTCGATTCTTTCCTTCTGAGAAATTATGAATCTAATAACCAGGTCTTCTACTTCATCTTGGGAATCGCTCTTAGCAAGACGAAAGAATCCTAAGGCCTTTTGTTCTACATCAAGACCCTCCAACCTACGGAAATTCAGGAATCTTTCCAATAAGTTAGGATATTGTCTTCGAACCTCTCTTGATTTTAACGCCATCTTGAATTTCAAGTAAGGTGACAACGATGCTGGGAAAGATTTGACAGCTCTAGACTGAACAGACATCATAATATTTAGCCCTGTAGTCCTATAAAACGATACACTAGTGAAGCGGGTTCGGTGGGATTAGGTCCCCGCATGTAAAGGGGTTCGGCTGTTTTGCTTATTTAGCTTTTTCTCCTATCCCGTACTATCCAATGTAACTTTCCTTTAAATATCGTTTGAAACATGAACTGATTACGAAATGGCGTGAAGAATCAATAGAGGTGGCATGTAATACCGACATTCTGGTCTCGGAAGCGCTATTATCATAACCTTAACACCATGTGTGAAAGCATAAAATTAGTTGCTGGAAATGTTTACTATGGTATGACGATATATTTTTGGATTCACTCTCCCTGTTTTTAGTTATTCATTATTCTAAAATCAACGTCAAAGCATCTCAGTATCTAAATCTCTTGCTCTCTGTTCCTTTAATTCTTTATACTATCTCCATTTCCTTTTCCCATTATTTCTCTTCAGATTACTGCAGACAGTTCTATCAAAATCAAAAAATTCTAGAACCTTCTGCAGCATCTTGCGTCTTTCTTTGTTTGAATCTTTGTGTCAATTAATGTGTTAGGAGGAAGA
>JANWJI010000186.1 GCA_025449515.1 Nitrososphaeraceae archaeon
TCACAGGAACCACAAATATCGCTCAATCGATTCAGGCAATGGCTCATATCCAAAAAGACTTGCTGCCGGTTGGTCTATTAGCAGTAGGTCTGTTCATAGCAGGTTTTGGCTTCAAGATGGGACTGGTCCCATTTCATATGTGGCTACCAGATGCATACGAAGGTTCTCCTACCACTATAGGTGCGCTGTTAGCAGCTGGAACGAAGAAAGCCGGATTTGCTGCCGCAATTCGGGTCATTGTGCTGGGAATGTTTGTACTAAATCCAGATTGGACTTTGGTATTAGCTGTCGTAGCTGTTTTTACAATGACACTCGGAAACTTGGCAGCACTAGTTCAGAAAAGCGTTCCTAGGATTCTAGCTTACTCAAGTATTGCTCAGGCTGGTTATATTTTGATTGGACTTGCACTTGCGCCATATTCTGATCAAGCGTTGACAGGTTCACTATTTCAGATTTTTAATCACGCAGTAATGAAATCTGCCGGTTTCATAGCTGCTGCGGCAGTAGCTACTGCATTGGCTAGTTACAGTCTCGAGAAATACAAAGGACTTGGTCGTCGTATGCCTATTACAGCTATAGCACTATCCATTTCGTTATTGGCACTTGCTGGAGTACCTCCATTAAACGGTTTCTGGGGCAAATTAGTGATCTTTGGCGCAGCAATTAATACTGGTCCTCAAGTTCCATGGGGTCCCTACTTGGCGATAGCCGGTGTGCTCAATAGCGCTCTGTCGCTGGGTTACTATGCTTGGATTATGAGGAAAATGTACATGGAAGAGGGGCCTGATATGACGAGAGTCAAGGAACCCCGAGCTACCGTAGCGGTACTGATTTTTGCCGTTGTGTTTATGGTTGGTTTTGGAATCTGGCACGCACCTCTTCTTGAGTTTGCCTCCAAGGCAGTACCTACGTTTAGTAACACGTTTAACATAGGCTTATCAAAACCGACACCGGTTGTTACCATTCAAGGAATCAATAATAATCCGAGCCAATTACTTATCCCGGTACATTAAATCTATACTAGTACGGTAATGATAACAATTGATAGCTAGTAACTTTATCCATATCGGAGAAACGAGGGTATGGTGGAGTTATATCTGAATTGCAGCCAAATCAGTTAGATGTTCCAGATGATTTTTTGTGATGCTATTTTTAATTTTTCGAAGTTCATGCTTTGCTTTCATGGAATAGGCTAGGTAAACATTTTCCATACTCTTGACGAATTCTACAGAGCGTTCATTCTTCTTTACTAATAGATTGAAAAGCTTGTCTTCGTTGTTCCAATCAATCAAATCGTCATGGATTTGGTACGCAATTCCAAGCAAATTTCCAAATGACGCAAGCGCATGAATCTCATCTTCACATCCATTGCCCAAGATCGCTCCAATCTTTGCCGATGCCTCGAACAAAGAGGCGGTTTTATATTCTAGGACTTTGATGTAATCATCGACCTCAATTTCAGATTGTTTGCTGAGTTTTATTTCAATCATTTCACCTTCGCTCATTTTGAGAGCCGCATTAGATAGTTCACCCGAAACCCGGGAATTATTGATCTTGGATCCCAAGTTAAGAATTATACCCAAAACGAAATCTGCAGTGAGGATGCTACTGTTGTATCCGTATTTAACGTGAAAGGAAGGTTTACCGCGTCGATTGTTCTGTTCATCTATAATATCGTCGTGTATTACAGATTCCGTGTGTAAAAGTTCGATGGCTGATGCTGCCAATAATGTAGGCTCACCAAATTTGATAGCAGACTCCATCTCGCTATTTCTAACTGATTCAGAAGAGAGAATTAAAATCAGCGGTCTTATCCTCTTTCCACCGTCGCATGCATAACGTAAAGGCGCATAAAATTCCGACCAAGTATATAGATTGATCTCCCTTTCCAATGCGCCATCAATTTTAGACAGATAGTCACTAAAGAGCTCAATCAATGGATTTGCACTCGGATTTCTTTTCAAAGACCTGTTCTTTCCTGCCTTATGCTATGTTGAAATGTTGAGGTTATTAATGCTTTACAATAGATTTACAAGAATAGTTTTGGTCGCAGGTATATGAAAATTGCTCCGGCCGGGATTTGAACCCGGGATCTGCGACTCGAAAGGCCACAATGCTTGACCGAATTGTGCAACTAGTAGTCATCAATTAATTCATGAAGACACACATTCTTCTACACCACCGGAGCTCTTTCCACAAGTAAAATAAATTCACATAAATTCGTTTCTTAGGATTATTATCCAAGATAACATTTATTCGTGCGAAAACATTTTTTTATGGGTAGTACGTCAGTTATTTATGTGCAAGACAGTTTTGTATTAAGGGTTGATCAGGAAATAGAAAGACAAAGTTTGCTAAAGCACCCATTTTATCAACTTTGGTCTAAAGGAGATCTTAGCATTAATCACCTTCAAGGCTACTCTAAGGAATATTTTCAATTAGTAAAATTGATTCCTCGATTTGTGGGTAATATCATTTCCAATTCATTTGTTTCAGGTTTGCCATACTGCGCTAACGAATCATTTACAAAACTGCTAAATAATAGCATGCAAGAAGAATCCGACCATATTGTACCCTGGGTAGATTTTGCCACTTCAATAGGTGTACCAAAAAATGACTTATTAGACTACCAAGGTAGTGACAAGACCAACAAAGCTATCGAGGATATGAGAGACCTAACTGAAGAGTCAGTCACGCAAGGCGCAGCAGCGATGTATGCATATGAGAAGGAGCTCCCAAAGATTAGTAATACCAAGCTCGAAGGTCTTCAAAACTTCTATGGCTTGACTGATAAGAAATGCCTAAATTACTTTGAAATACATCAGGAAATAGATATTAAACATGCTGCCATATGGCGTGAAGCTTTGGAGTCTATTGATTCGAATGCGGATCAGGAGGCGGCTTTTGCTGCGTCCAAATCATCGTTGACATGTTTGAATACTATACTTGATGATGTACATGAAAAGTACGTGGGTATGATTCCAAACTGTTAATTTACGACCCCATTGTTAACCCTTTTATATGCTCATAATCATGAAATTTGTGTCCGAGGGCCCATAGCTCAGCCTGGAAGAGCGACCGGCTCATAACCGGTCGGCCAGGGGTTCAAACCCCCTTGGGCCCATTTTAAAGTTGTTTCAAACCTTTTATAGCGGGCTGGTCTAACATAATGTAGGCAATTATCAGGATTGTTCAGAGGTAAAACATTTCAACCAGTTCTAATGGGTAAGGCCTATCATATTTATATAGAAGGTTTAAAGTCAGCCGTAACCAAAGCTGCGTACACTTATGCTCTCCAAAAATACATGAACTACCTAAAGATAAATACTCCTGATGAATTATTGAAATATCACGACAATCCCAAATTTATCCAGAACCAGATTATTGAGTATCTAATTGCTTTGAAAAATCCTCCTCATTCACTTAGGTACGCCACCCGAAGCCAGTATATAGCAGCTATAATGACATTCTATGATCTTAACGAAGTAGTACTAAACAAGAAGAAAATTTATAGGTATCTCGGCGAAGAAGAGAGACCTCTTGAAAATCGGGGTTATAACATAGAAGAAATAGCAAAGATGCTTGAGGTATCTGACGAGAGAGTTAAAGGAATTATTCTATTTTTGCTTTCGACAGGTGTAAGAATTAGGGCCATCGTCGGTATAAAATTACAGGATTTAGTAACCATTCCAGAGTACGATCTATATCAGGTAACGGTATATTCTGACACAAAAGAACGATATGTGACATTCACGACTCCAGAAGCAGCTAAAGCGATAAAAGTATATTTGAATTACCGAGAAAGGTACGGCGAAAAACTAACTGCCAAATCGCCAGTTTTTAGAGATCAATTTGACAGGACTGATCCAACCTCAGTTCATAACGTTAGGCCCCTAAACCTGAGGACGCTAGAGCGGCTAATATCGAGAACTCTAGAAAAGTCAGGAATCAGAACGGTAGAAAGAATTACAGAGCTTAATGATGAAAAGGGAAAAATTAGAAAGAAGGTTAGACTCACAGCTGGATTTAGAAAGTTTTTTGATACTCAATTAATCTATGCGGCAGTAGAGCCTAGAACAAAGGAGATGTTTATGGGTCATAGTATAGGTCTAGATGATCACTACTTTAAACCTGGTGAAAATTACATCTTACATGAGTACTTAAAGGCAGTCGATAACCTTACTATAAGCGATGAGAATAAACTAAAATTAAGAGTTAAGGAACTAACAGCTGCGACTGAGAAAAGTGATCATATCATCAAAAATACGTTGCAGGAAAAAGATAAACAGATCCAGACCCTCGTTGAGAGGCAGGAAAAATTTGAACAACTAATTCAATCACTCATAGAGTCCGGACAATTAAAACCAGTGACATAAGAACTAGTATCAAGATCCTGCTAGTTTAGTCAAGCTGAAGATAAGTATGACACTGCTACTAGGAGTTTTCAATAGATGCTGCACTAATTCTTTTCTAAGTTTTTCCAGTTCTTTCTCTCCTAATGCATTAATCTGTTCTCTGAATACCTTCGAATCAGGTACAACATTTGGGTCTAGTTTAGGAAACAACACTTTGAAGGTCTGCAAAAAATCGTACATTTTTTCATCTCCTCTCTTAAAGATATAGAATGCGTATTTGGATATTAGACCGTATGCTTTTTCAAGTATGCCATACTCCAGTAATATATTGTTAATGACGTGTACACATTGAGGATTCGACAATATCTTCTTATACTCCTGTACAGTGCCTGTTAATTGGTATACTATAGGATAACCTTCACGTCTGGCTTTTCCTAGCTTTCGTCTCCTTTCGACACTTTTAGGAGATTCCTGTTTAATTTTTTTCTTGCCTTTTATGCTAGAAAAAATACCGCGATTTTCAAACTCTTTTAGCAGCTTGGATCGTGTAGATAGCCTGTTCAGAAAAGTGTCTCTCGATTCTTTAAACAATATCTTGGATATTTCTGTAAAACTTTTGTGAATTTCCTCAGGAAACATTCCTTTTTCCTGATTCATGTTTGGAATCATCAAGGTCATAAAAACTCTGGACAGTTTTTTTTCGGACGAGGTTAACTTAGAATATGTCTTCATTATCGCCGATGGCTTCTTGTACGGTTTGAGATAATCGTTAAGTGCAATGGCCATAGTAATGGTAATTTCCTTAATGATCTCTAATTCATGCTCGCTAAGATTATTCAGAAGGGTTGTTTTCATTTTGATAGTTAAAAATGGAAACTTCATTCTTGTATTTTGTTGTTACTTCACATCATGAAGTGAATCACACAAGTATACGTCATACAATAACCTTGGGACATCAGACATTCGTAAGGCTGAAGAAGAAAGGCATGTTTGGAGAATCTTACACAGATCTTGTGTCACGCCTTTTAGATCAACTTGAAAAGGTTAAGGACAGTCAAGGAGAGATTAAAATTGTATAATTCTGTTGATTTTCTGTCGAAAAATTGTAGAACCAATATTCACACTAACTGCAATGGCCTTTGGCGTGGTCTAAACAACGAGGTAAGGTGTTATTGTGACTGCCATCGCAAAAGAGGGCAGGCGTTAGAAGTAGGCCAGAATTCCGCAGCTAACGCCAGCATGTTAATGCAATCACCCAAGGCAGACATTTGCGCTAAAAAATGGAGTGAAATAATAAATTGACTTTACCAGAATATGAATCACGATCTTACGAAGATCTCTCGAAAGAATTCAAAGAAAAAGCATCAAGAGCTGTAGAGCTCGTGCCTTTAATGTACAATCGACTTACCCTAGTTGACAAATTGTCGCACATACAAGCAATAAAGAAAATATATAATGATCACGGCCAAGTTCAAGGATTCAGTCCTAGAAACATAAGGCGATATTTTCCAGTAGATAATCCAACAATACCTCGCCGAGTTAGGACAGAATGGCCTAAGTCTATTCCTACTCATAACACTTTGGCAGGAAAATTAAGTAATGTTGAACTGCAAGATGAAATAAACAGGCGTCAATCTCAAAATAGTGAAGACGAAAACCCGTCTATGAATTACAATAAATTAAGTAATCAAAATGCAGAATCAATAGAAGTTATCCCAGAGCAGACAACAATAGTAACAGCTAATAAAACTTTAAGAGGACCAACATTCAGAATTCCTAAAGAAAAATATGAGATGTTGCGTGTTGCTATGAGTGATAGTAATGAGTTTATCTGTTTGATATTCAATTGGAGATTTGAGTTTGATCATCTGACGTTATAATGTCAAGACCATAAAATCGATATTCTGTAATCCAGAAACGTTCAGTACAATGTTGAACTAAATTCATTCTCCTACTTAACTACGTTATACACGATTAAGATAACTCATATCTAAGCGATTAAGGTGATGTGTCATTACTTATTTCTATCAGTTATGATCCAGCTCCTTGAGCTGGTGCTAGTTAGTATCACTGTAACTGAACGTGCTACGAGATTATTCTCAAATACTACCTGCTAATAGATCAGTAATAGAAAAACTGTTTTATTTTATTTTATTCGAGAATTATCAAAAGCTGAATGTAATGTGCAAGCCTAATGCAAGACATTCAGTAATGCTCAGCGAAACATCCTTTCAACTGCTCAAAAAGGAAGGTCGATTCGGTGAGACATATTCCGAGCTTATCTATCGTATTCTATCTGAACTTGGTGGATAGTTAGGTTCGATTTCCTCTTGAGGGAGGATATCACTGTCAGTCATCTTTATTTATCCGAGTCATACCTCAGCCTTCTTGACAAGAAGCGTATCATCCACAATCGTGCATTTTACATAGTCTCCTTTGGAGATTTTCAGCTTCTCTACAAAATCTCGAGGAACAGCTAGAACGAATGTTGTATTTCCGTGTATTGCCTCGCCCCAGCGCCCGTCTGAACCTAATTGCTATGAAGTTGTTATTTCTTGCAAATCCTATATAGTATCTTACAGGGTTTATAGTTATGTCATTACCTAACTGTAAAACCTTATTCTTCAGACAAAATAAGAGACACAACCAAATCAAAAGGGACGGCTAGGAATGACAAGTGGAGTGTAATAGACAGAGGAAAACGAGTTCATAGTAGTGGCAAGCTATAATCTGGCATGATACTGATTGTAAGTAATATTATTACATATTTCTCTTGCTGTGATATCGATCATCATGTCTATGCGAGCATTACCTCATCACTAAATATTTCCTTTGTCTATTTTATTTTTATTCATGATACAATTATTTGAGCTTTCGGATGGCTTTTACAATATCGAAGGTCTGTTTTTGTAGTTGCTTTATTTGTACCTCAATCTGCTTGATTGACTTGAACTGTCTTTCTGTCATTGTAGTGTACTTTTGCAATGGTTTAAGACTTTTTGTCAACTGATCTATTCTGCTGGCTTGTTTTGCAAGCTCTCTTTTTAGATCTGATGTCAGTCGGGTTTCAGCCAATTTGGTAGTATGTTTTACCAATCTTTTTTCTTTTCCTTTTTTCTTCTTTCTTTTTGCCTTTGATAATTGTTCAGCTACCTTTTGTTTAGTTGGTGTTAATGAAGATATTATTTCATCATCTTTTTCCTCAAGCACTTCAGTTTCAAAATCTTGTCCAATTTGTAACTGTTCTTCAGATTGTTTGTTTTCAACTAATGGCTGCTTTTCTTCTTCCCTGTTTGATGTAAGGTCGTTATTATCATCATTATTGATAGCCTTACTGGGCATATAGCATCAAATTATATCATCATTTTTGAAGCTCATAAGTATTGCCTTGGTCTATACAAATATTTATATTCAATATCGAAAAAAGACAAATTGAAAGACTAAAGATTACAAATGTGTTCATTCTAAAAGTAGAATAGGGATTATAATAGAGAATAATCGGGTGAGAAATTAATCGTATATAGAGAAGAAGAAGTAGTAAAGCTAATGTTACATATCCAATCTACAACATCGAATAAACTTGTTCGTTCGAAATAGCTTGCCATACTTCTTCCAGTTGATTACCCAGTTAAATGAAATAACATAAATTTTAATTGGTCCAGAAATATATCATTTAATCTTAACTCTTTCAGTCGTATACTACTTATTATATTATCAACAACTCCTTGAATGAAGCTTTTAATGCGTAGTTTTGAACCTTTATTATCACTGTCCTTCTTGATTGGTTTGGTTTCGGTCTTTCTAGTCTTAATCCTGAGTCCTAACTCTGTGGCTAGCAAATTTCTATATATTATTCAGTATGATCGCAATTATCTTGCAAAAGCATTAGCTCCCAAATATCCTGATGTTGGTCTCCCTTCTCCCAAAGGACCAATCATTGTTGATCCTCATCTAAAGGCAGAAGTAGTATCCAGAGGATTAAGATATCCAACCAGTATGACTTTTTTAGGCCCTAACGATATCTTGGTCACAGAGAA
>JANWJI010000187.1 GCA_025449515.1 Nitrososphaeraceae archaeon
AGCTATTTGATACGAGCATAATTAATGCAGGTGAATCAGCCAAAGTCGATACTTCCAAACTAACTTCTGGACAACAATATCCATTTCACTGTACTGTACATCCTTACATGACTGGAACACTGAAAGCAACCTAAGATGATCGAACTATCTTAGAGTCTGAATATTCGACGCCTATCGGCTAGTAGGGAAAAGCCCTACATTTGAGATTGTGATCCCATTTGATAATACAATTAGACTAAAACGAGATATATGAGAGACATTTACTGGTCAAATCTACTAATGAGATTGGAACCATATGATTTTTGATGATAAAACATCCATTCGAAGTTCAATATTACTGTCCTCAATAAGACGTCTTCGGCTGCACCCACATATTATATATCGGGGAATATGTAATATTCTTATGCCATTTCTTGAAGTTAAAGATCTGCACGCTAGTATTGACGAAAAGGAAATTCTATCTGGCTTTTCGTTAAATATCGACAAAGCAGAAGTTCATGCAATTATGGGACCAAATGGTTCGGGAAAGAGCACCTTTGCAAACGTCTTGTTGGGACATCCCAGATATGCAGTTAAATCAGGCGATATTCTTGTGGACGGAAAAAGCATATTAGGTCTTAGGACAGATGAAAGAGCAAATAAGGGATTATTCTTAGGTTTTCAATATCCAACTGAGATTTCTGGCGTTGGATATAGCCATTTTTTGAGAAATGCATATAACGCATTGAGCAAATCTTTGGGTCAAGAACAAAAGAATAGAGAAGTTTTTTTGACCGTGAAAGAATTTCACGAATACGTAAAGAGGAATTTAGACGAGGTTGGCCTTGACCCCTCGTTTCTAAGTCGATATCTTAACGAAGGATTTTCTGGAGGAGAGAAAAAGAGATCAGAGGTAATGCAAATGCTAGTCCTGAAACCGAACGTTGCCATCCTTGACGAACCCGACTCTGGCCTGGATATCGATGCGGTACGTGCAGTTGCAGGTGCGATTAACAATCTGATCGACACTGGAGCGGGGATTGTGGTGATCACGCATTATGCTAGAATACTGAGGTATCTCAATAAATTGGATCAAGTTCACATAATGGCAAAAGGGAAAATAATCAAATCTGGTGACAAGGGATTGTCTGAAGAACTTGAAACTCGAGGATATGGATGGCTAGGACTAGAAGATAAATAGGAACAATACTAGTGTTTCATGGACGTTTATAGGCATATAATTTCTACATGATTATGTAATTTTAAATAGTATAAAAGACTCGAATCAATCATGAATTTGTCTGTTGAAAGTGAAGATGAGCGAAGTCCTTCGTCAGCACTCTATCTTAACTTTTCTTTTTTTAAAATTGATCAGAAATGGAGATGGTTAAATGATATTGGAAAAGAAGAAGCATCAAAGGAGTTTTCGACATTAATCGAAGTAGCGAATACGAAAATGAAAGTTAGAACTTATTCCAGTCTCGGGCTACGGCACGATATAGACTTTATGCTGTGGATGATCTCCGATTCAATTGAAAAATTTCAGATTCTAACATCGAAGATATACACGACAGTTGTCGGCAAATATATAGACTCCTCCCTAGTCTACTTATCTGCTTATAGACGGTCAATTTATTCGAATAATAGTGTCAAGCCTCGTTTTATGCTTGATAAGCATCCGATGAAATATTTAATTGTATACCCGTTCATCAAATCTAGGGAATGGTATCTACTACCGCTAGACGACCGAAAAATAATGATGGAAGAACACATAACCATAGGAAAAAAGTTTCCACAAGTACAAATCAATACATCATATTCATTCGGTATTCACGATCAAGATTTTACACTTGCGTTTGAAACAGATGATCTGATGGCATTTCAGGATTTAATAATCCAATTGCGAGAGACGAAAGTGAGTCGCTACGTGATAAAAGATACACCGATGATAGTATGCGTATATAAACCGATTGATATCATTATCAGGAGCCTAGGATGACGTCAGAAACACTTGTACCGGCTCTTAAAGAATGGGCAATAGCTTGCAAAGCACTAGAAGAGGGGAGGCAAGTGGTGTTACTCCGAAAGGGTGGGATCATGGAGTACAAAGAAGGATTTAAGCTTCTCAATAGTAGATTTCTATTGTTTCCAACCTTGGAACACCAATCAACCGAGGCTATCCAAGCAGATTATGCCCACAATCTGGACATAATATCGCAGGATGACTGTAATGGAAAGCGAGATTTAACCATATATGCAGAGGTTTCAGACATTAGACAGATCAGTAACGAACACACTTTGTCAAAGCTCGAAAAGTACCATATATGGAACAGGAGATACGTGGGAATGAGAATGAAATATAACCCCAAGAAATCCATGAATATGATAATATTACGGGTTTACAAAATGATTCGCCCCATATCGATATATATAAAACCAGAATGGTCTGGCTGTAAATCTTGGATATCGATTGAAATATCTGAGAAGGAAACAGAGCTATTTGATCACCGTCGGCCTGTCTTGGACGATGATAGATTTCAATACGCCAGGTCCCGAATATTGGAGATTCTGAATTAACTATATGAAATATAGAAAACTAGGCAAAAGTGATATAAAAGTAAGCGAGATCGGATTTGGCGCCTGGGCTATTGCACTCGATTGGTGGGGCGGTAAGAAGATAGATGAGCATGATGCGATAAAAATGCTCAAACGTGCATATGATCTGGGCATCAACTTCTACGAGACTGCGGATATTTACGGAAACGGCAAGAGCGAAAAACTGATTTCACAAGCCTTCAAAGGTATGAACAGAGAGGAGTTGGTCTATTCCACGAAATGGGGGTATGATATATACAGCAGCAAACAAGTTGGGCATAATGAGATACCACAGAAGCACGATACGGACTTTCTGCAATATGCGCTACAAAAGAGCATGGATCGTCTACAGGCTGATTATATTGATGTATATAGTCTTCATAATCCTAAAATGGGTGCAATACAAAATGACAGTATATTTCAATCACTTGATTCATTAATAATAGACGGAAAAATTAGGAGTTACGGAGTAGCGTTAGGCCCAGCCATTGGATGGATGGAAGAAGGATTGTTGGCTACGAGAACGAGAAATATCACATGCTTACAGACTGTATATAATATTTTAGAACAAGACCCAGGAAGGGCTTTCTTTGATGCGGCCCACCAAAATGATGTCGGAATCATAGTACGGGTTCCTGACGCGTCAGGAATATTGACCGGTAAGGTTAAAGCTGATACTGCATTCGATAAGAACGATCATAGGGGAAGCAGAAAGAGGGAATGGATCCTCGAAGCATTACAAAAAGTTGAAAAGATGAGAAACATAGCAGAATCTAAGGGGTTGAATATCACCGAGTTGGCCTTTAAATTCATACTGTCTCGAAGAGAGATTTCCGTAGTCTTGCCTACCGTATTGGATATCGCAGAAATTGAAACAATTGTGGATATGTCTGATGGTAATTATTTGGACGAAAAGGTGATGCTTCAAATATCAGAGTTATACAATAACAATTTTCATTTAAAACCCTCATCGGTTGCACATGCCTAATAGAGTTTATGAGCCTGGCAAAGTTTGGATCAAGACCTTAGATTCTCAAGGCCATGATTTGCGGTCTTATTCCCGATTTAAATCAGCTGTTAGATTTCTTCAAAGTATTTGACTCGTTCTTTCTTGAATTCTCGTGTGCTAAACAGGATTTGATAGTCACTAATTCCAATGAATTTTGATATTTCAAGTGCAATTTTCTTTGCCGACTCCAAAGACCGCGCATGTATCATACTAAACAAATTAAATCGCCAATCCTTATAGACTGGCCTACGATAGCAGTGACTTATCTCCGCAAATGTGGCAAGCCTATTGCCAATTTCATCAATACTATTGGTGGGGACGTTCCATACTATCATTCCGTTGGCTGTAAAACCTACTTCACGATGACGCAAGATTGCAGCAAACCTTCGCATCACACCAATTTTCTCATATTGTTTAGCCCTCTCAAAGAGTTCCGTAGTAGTGATGCCAAGATTTTCAGCAAAGATTTTGAAAGGTTCTGGAACAATTTTCAAGTCCTTTTGTAACTCTCTGATAAAATCTTTATCGCGCTCAGTAATCTCAAAACTTTTTGCAATAGGCTCCTTAACTTTATCCGAAGGTGACGGAACAATCGGATCCCCATTTACCATATCCAATTTTACGCCAATTTTGTATAGTTTCAAAGTAGGCAATAATCGATATTTGAGGACTCCATCCAGCGAGGACATATTGTTGAGTACAATCTTCATATCATCATTTGGACCGACTGCAAGTGTAAACCAGATATTGAATTCATGATTCCTCTCGTAATTATGACTAACGCCAGGGTGTCTATTTATCTCGTTAGCGACAAAATCAACCTTGTCCGGTTTAACCGAGAATGCTATTAGAGCACTCTTGTATCCAAGCTTCCTTGTATCAAAAATTGCATTTATCTGTCGAATTAGACCCTTTGTTTTCAATTTTGAAATCCTGTGAATAATTTCTGATTCAGAGACACCATAGTTCTCAGAGATTTTAAGAAATGGCCTATCAGATAGCGGAAATGTCCATTGGATATCATTTAGTAATCGTTTGTCTAATATATCAAGAGGGCTCGTCTGCAATGAAAAACTCAATGTGTTAGTTCTAATATTCAAAGATACATTAAATACTTATCCAAATATCCTGATATGATTTCGTGTATGCTTCTGTGACAATCGTTGATTAATGGCCTTGTCCGCATGATTAATTTATCACAAGCTGATTTTGCCTCGACTTCCGAATGTCCGAAATTCAATTTTACAAATATGCATCTTCATGAAGTGTTCAAGAGACGGCAAAAAAAGAGCGCGGTTTAACGAATCGGATTGACATAGTTCAAATACGTTTTGGACGCCTGTTGTGAAATGGCACGATCTGTACATTAGCTGAAATTGCATATAGACAAATTATATATCGCTATAAAGGATACGACGTCCGCTTGGCAGGGCTCGAGTATATATATCCTCAAAGAAGGTAGATATCTCTAGTAAATCTAGAGATATAGTAATCTCTAGTCTCGGTTTTTATTGACTACCTGCCCAAGTTAATATATTGGCTGATAAAACCAATGCAAAGTTTAGATATTACGGCATTTCTCCATTTGAAATCGAAATTATCTATGATGTCTTGAAAGAATCATTTGAATTACAAGAAGAACAACTCGCACCTATTGATGAAAATATCGTGAGTATGGTTGAAATCGAATTCCCAGTTTCCTATGACGATTCTTTCTTTAGCTGGTTTTCTGCGGAGAGATGGTTCAAAATCAAAGAAGTACTGAAAGAAATGGCTAAGAGAAGAGGTAAAAGGGATATCAAAATAGTCTTTAATTTTTGCGGAAACACAGACGACAGCCCTGCCCGAGTCAGATTCACTTTGAAGGGCAGAAATGGCAGGGAATTTGAAATAGCCATCGAGAAGATCGAGTACATGGTTGATATTATCAGCATGCAGCTCAAGACACTCTCTCATAATATAGATGAGGTAGAATATTTATACGACGAGAATAATCATAGATGGTTCCCTTCCATCTCAAAGGCAGATCATGGGAGCAGAAAGTAACCGAACTTCGTTATTCAGAAAAGGTAAAGCGATCTAGATAGCCGTCCCTTTTAATTTATAACGGATGAATCCTGCAAAGTCTCGATCAATTCACGATATTTTCTATTTATGAATTCCAAGGATTCAGACAGTTTCTTGGATTTGCCATATTTGTATCGAACCAGTTCTCTATGTCGCCAAAAATGTTTACCCTCTGAAACCGAAATAGTTGTAAAATAATCTGGTCCTTTAAGACTATCTGGTAATTTTATACTAAACGGTATCAAATATTCGATTGTGAACCACTCATCGCCGTCGGGATAGTCATCTCCAGTATTCAAGTCAAAATATAAGTGCAACGCATCATCTACTGTTAGACCCTCATCCTTAATCGTAGGATGTTTAGCGTAGGATTTACGGAAGTCCATTTTCAGTAATTCAGGTTCAAAATATGTCTTAATAATTGCCTTCCGAAAGATTTCATTTGACTCTTTAAGATTCAAAGATAGTTTAATCAGACTTGTCCATATTATAATCCTTTTAACCAAATAGTGCAAAGTTACTTCAACTACAGTATAACTCAATCATTTTAAAATTCTGAAAAATGAATCTATTACATGACAAATGGAGCAACGTTCTCTTAGTGTTTAATCCGCTGAAATACAAATATCTAACTTATCTTTCATTAATTGCACTAACAATTGCGACATATATCACGGAAGCAGAATACAAATAGATAGAATTCTGGAAATGAACTAACACCTACTAGCGTATTTTTATTCTGTCAATATGCGTTTAATCATTCACATCTCGATTCTCGGGATTATCGTTTTCATATCAATTTTGAAGATTCATTATCATGTATGTGGTTCTAATCGAACGTAAAAGCCTCGCTATTAAATATTACTAAGTTAAACATTACCTACAATTAATATAATGCTTGTGGCCTTTTTTTTGTTATAGCGGGGGTCGCCTAGCCTGGTAGGGCGTGGGATTGCTAATCCCATGTTCGAAAGAACTCGTGGGTTCGAATCCCACTCCCCGCGCCTTAGATAGGGATTCTTAACGTAACCTTAATAGCTAGACAAATTCCAATTCTAGTAGGAAGATTGTCACATCAAGAGACATACATAGCCCCTCAAGTCGCTGCTTTAGCAACAAAAATTAAAGAGATAACAAAATACAACTCGAAGCCTTACTATCGACAGGCTCTTTTGAAATTAGCCGAATTCAATCCTGATAATGCTAATGTTATTTGTGATTATATCTTAGCCGAACAAACGGAAATCAATATCAAAGAGTCGACGAAAGAAGGGAAAATAAAAGTATTGATATGGTTATCAAACCGTTTGGACAACAAACTTTTCCATTTAATGACAAAACAAGATTTGCTTGAATATCTGAATAGCCTTCGTAAACCTGCTTCAGAAGATCCTACTTGCAAATGGATAGGCTCATACAACGGAAGGCAAATGATCTTACTAAAATTTTTCAAATGGTTGTA
>JANWJI010000188.1 GCA_025449515.1 Nitrososphaeraceae archaeon
AACAATATGAAGTATATCATAATGTAAAAGGGAAAAAAGAATTGAGGAGACAAAAAAGAATAGGATCAGAAAAATCTAATTTGACCTATAAACGATCAGGCGGTAGACCTTCAGCCTACATGATTTCGGATATCTACTCTAAGTCAAACGAAATTATCAGTAAGCCTGAAGTAAGAAATTTGATCCGCAAAAAACTCATTGATCATAATATTGGATTGCCTCTATGGAAATATATATTCATGGCACTTTTCTATTCATTCAAGATAGATAAAGAGGCGGCATCCAAAATACTTCTAATGGTTGGCCCGCCAATAGCTGAAGTAGATCCGTCTAAAATTCAATCTCTATTCGATGAAATTGCTTCGCTTGATGAGAACAAATTTGAAGAATTATCCAACCGGTACTCCAAACTTATGTTAGATAGTGGTTTTCATTTTTCAGTAACTGGTTTCTTGGGACTTATGCAACATAAGTAACAATATTACTCATATCATCTGTATAATCGGTAATACCCCAGCATAGCGCTTATCATACGTTAAACATCCACTTGTAAATTTTCAGATTTATATAATTAAAGAGTTTGTCTCTGGTAGCTCAAATAAAATATTTGCATCACATATTTATCAAATGATGCAGAAAGATGATTCAAATAGAATCAAGTAAATTAGCCAAGTTTCTTTTTCATTAATATCTCTGGCTTGACTTGCGTTAATTTAGGATTACGCTGTATCATTGACATAATCTGACTAAATCGCTGATTGGTCTCCTCACGAATAGCCTGTAGATCATGGTCGTATTTCTGCTTCATTGCCTGCATTTCTCCATCTTTTTCAGATAGTTTTGCTTCAATATTTTTACCTCTAGCTTCCAATGCAGTATAATCTAAGAATGTAAGATACTTCATACACTTTGTTAGATAAATCTCTCTTCTCTCAGACTCCTTGGTATAATAGACGCTGCCATTATGACCCAAAAACCATTTGCTATAATCTCCATTAACCTCGTCAGAAATCGCTATTTGGCATTCTTTTTCATCAATGCTTCCGGCTTAATTCTTGCTAATTTTGGGTTATGTTGTATCATTGTCAAAATCTGACTCATTTGATCGCGCATAGCCTGGATCTCCTCATTATGTTTGCTTTCCATAATTTCAATTTCGTTCTTCTTTTTGGTTAGTTCATCGATTTTTTTATGCAAGCGGCACTCTTCGTTTATAGTTAGATCGTTAATTGCGGCGACATAGCCCTGTGTTTTATCATTACCTTCTAGCAATTCCATATCTGTAGGTTTAAAGTAGGATTTTGTTAGGCCGCTACGGTGTCCCATAACGTATTCACTGTATAGGGGATTCATACCAGCGTTTATACAGGTCGTTTTGAAGAACTTACGAAAGCTATGAGTTAGCATTAGCTCGGTACGTTTACCTGTTTCACTGGGTGCGCGTACACCTGTAGTATCAAGAAGACTAAAAATCATTGTCCCAACTACAGTGGATGATACTGTTTTAGGTCTGTTTATTTGTGTAACAGAATCGAAACTAATACGTAATAACGGCGAATCTGGTTTTAGTTGTTCGCCTAGACGTTGCCGCCATTCCAGGTATTGATCGATAAAGCGAGCGCATTCAGGAGTACTAAATGTAGTATAAGATTCTTGTTCTTTCTTGTAGACGTTGACCTTGTATAATTGATATTTGGAAATCTTTGTAAGGTCTCGCATTCGTAGATATTGTATTGCTCCCCTTCTGAGTCCTGCACTAGACATTAGGAGAATTATACACTTGTCTCTTAGAGGCGCGGCGTCTATCAGTGTTTTTATCTGCTCGCGTGAGTAAGGCTTGTCTTCTATGACGTTATAGTGCTTTGCCTTGAATTTCTTTAGTTTTTTCCATTTTATTGTGGTATCGTTCATTTCATAAAAGTGTGCTATCGGAGCTAGGTATGATGATACTGTAGCTGGTGATAAGTTGCGCTCATGTCTTAGGTGAATAACATAGTCTCGTATCAGTCCCTCTAATATACTGGAACTGAATAATTTCATTTCCTCGTAGTCGGTTATCTTACAAAACGTCATAAAATAGCAAAAATTTCTATCGTATTCATGTCGTGTTATATCACTGTTGATAGAATTGATAAAGTTTTTGTACGCCTCGCTTTCTTGCTGTAGTTGTTCCAACTCAACAAACTGAGCGTGAACCTGTTAATTAAAGATAGTATACGCTAACACTAACAGGAATTGATGTTAGCTGGCCAGTTTTCAAGGGTATCACCAAGCCTTATCCTTTCGCCGCTTCTCTTGTATCAACATAATCACAAGAATAATAAATGCAATAGGTCCAATTATCATACCTAGACCACTACCCAATAAAGCTAATACAAAACTAAGAGCTGTAACAAAGGCAAGCATCCCAAGAGAAGCTATTTTAAGGATATTCATCTTGAAACTCGAGGCCTTTTCGTAGAACTCTGTATAAGCAACTAAACTATCTTCATATCACTAGCTTTGTCTAGCATATAAAGTAAGTCTTACTGATTAATTTTTAGGCCAAGATCCTTTCACGTTACTATTACAATAATATGGCAAATGCTAAGCGAGATCTGATCACGATGGACCGGAATAAAGAGGGAATGCTAAAATACATCGCATCTATTGATTAGTGACATGGCAGCAGCAACTGAAGCAACAACTACTGCCTCTACTCAAGAGAAAATTCCAAAATGGAGAATCTCAGGAGATTGGTTTGATGTTTGTAAGTGTAACATACCACGCCCTTGTGAATTTGCCCAAACTCCAACTTATGAAGACTGCGACGGTATTTTAGCATATAATATCAAAAAAGGTAATTATGGTCAAACGGCCCTCGATGGTTTGAATATAATAGCTCTGGGTAGCTTCAAAGGTAATATTTGGTCAGGCGATGGAACAACGAAAGTAAACTTGGCTCTCTTTTTTGATGAGAAAGCAAATGCTCAACAGAGAGAAGCTCTGAACATGATTTTCAGTGGAAAAGCCGGTGGTTTTATAGCTGAATTTGCAAAACTCATAGGTGAAATTCGTGGAATAGAATATGCACCTATCAAGTTTGAGATTGCAGATGATCTATCTTATTGGAGTGCAGAGATACCAGGTAAGGTTCTAGCAAAAGCCGAGGCATTAACTGGACCTACGACACCTCCTGGTAAAAGAGTGCAAACAATTAACCCACCCGGGAGTGAAGTAGGACCAGGCGGAGTCGCGACTTGGGGAAGATCCCTTGCTGATGAAGCCGATGCAATGGGCTTCAAATGGGGAAGAAAAGGAAGGTCAAGCAAGCATATCCCATTTGATTGGAATGGTCCATAAAAAACTGCTCAGTAAATAGGCACGAGAACATAGCATCCGACCAAAATTAACGAATATGAATACTGCAACCATCATAATCATTGCGATTGCAATATCATTATCTGCTCTTACATGGGTTGTATCGATATGGCAATACGATGCAATGATGTCATCTATGATGAAGTTTCATAACAATCTAGCAGCATTATCATTATTTGTAGTAATATGGACAGCTGGTATGGCGGCAATGATGTTCCCAGCCATAATACCAATGATTCTTGTTTACAATCGACTTATTGGCTCTAATAACACTAGTCGTAATTCTGGTAAAAGTAATCATAATAGCCAAATGATATATCATAAGAGCAACGATGATCATAATGAGAATGTCAATAATGAAATTCGACGCACAATGAAAGAAGGCAGAGGTAAGAGTACTATTCGCAGTTTAAGATACACATTTCAGGCAAGATCATTTAATATTATGGTCTTTGTATCATCGTATCTTGCGATTTGGGCATTAACTGGGATAATTCTACTGGTTGGATGGTCATTTTTATTCGATACGCTGCTATTACAATTAGGGATAAATGACAGTCTTCAGACGAGCCAACAACAACAACAACAACAACTCTCAATCAATACTATATACGCTATTGTACTTATTATATCAGGAATATATCAATTTAGCCCATTGAAAACCAGATGCCTAGGCTACTGTGAATCTCCTCTTAGTTTCTTTATGAGAAGATGGAGAAAGGGTATGGTAGGAGCAGTGAAGATGGGTGCATATCATGGTCTTTACTGTCTTGGCTGTTGTTGGCCATATTTCCTACTTATGGTAGCATTAGGATGGATGAATGTGCTCTGGATGGGACTGTTTGCTGCGATCATATTTGCCGAGAAGATATGGTCCAAAGGCGGTCTTTGGATTGCAAGAATTACTGGTGCATGTTTCATAACAATCGGCATATTATCCTGGGCTGGGATAATATCGTTACCATTTAATGCTATGAATAATGTTGATGGTAACAAAATGTCAATGGATATGCCTGCGTCACAATCACACGATATGACGATGTCTCACAATTTGATAACTAAAAATAGTTCAAACAGTGATCAAGGTGTGGATAAGAGTAATAATGCCAATAGTAAGAATAATGCAATGAATGGTATGGTAATGAAAATGATCATGGTCGTCATCACCACATACCGTGCCTTTTAAGATTCAATTTGGTGGTCAGACCGCGCGGTACATGTACCGTTCTGAATCGTGTCATAATCTAATGGGCCAAGATTTATGCCTTCTTTAGCATCACTCTGTTATCTTTCTAACTCTATGATCCATTAGGTAAAAATTTCACTATGTCGACACGACCCGAAACATAAATACTAAATAGTATAATAGTCATCATACTTTCGTAAGAGGCTAAAAAAGAGGTTAGAAAAACTGTCTGAAGGAGATCAGATTAACAGAATAAAGGAAAATGCAATCCATTCAGTCAATTCAACAGAGCAAATTGAAGCAATTAATGCGCTTGCACAATATGGAAATAAAGCAATATCATCGATAACGGAAGTGATAGAGTCAAGCGAACACGAGAAGGTCAAGATACTTGGATATAAAGCTATTCAAAAGATTAAGACGCATCCTTTAGGTTGATTTGAATTAATTGACCTATTCAGAATTTTGTAGTTTTGAACAGCTACAGTGAGGAGGACCTCCTCCATACACTGGAAACTGATTATGTCAGATAATAACGATAGAGGTGAGTGTATTTGAAATGACCAACAAACCAACAACCAACAAACCAACAAATCGTAAAACAATCAATCAATTTACCATAACTTAATCTTTAACAATATTTGCCTACTCAATATTTTCATTTGTCTGGCCAATAGATAATGATATGATAGTACATTAAATGCATCTTGGTTAAGTTTAAGAGTATAAGATCACTAACTTGATCCATTCCATTTCACCACTTCGTTCAATTAGTCTGTTATAGAATTATCAATGACGCTCGAAAATTTAACAAAAGATGAATACTCTTGTTTCTGGATAAGACTATACAGGACTAGACAAAACCAAGATGACCATCTAAGAAACTAGCCATACCAGAACTCGAATTATTGGTTAATGATTCGATATCAAAGGATATGATATGTATTTTAAGCATTCTGATAATGTACTAGCTGCTCCACGGAATGATGTTAGAAGACGAAAATGAATGAATGAACGCTATAAACGTTGGAATGCTTGATTATCTAGACAGTCGAATTAAGGAAATGAAAAATAACTAACATCATAAAATTTTACCCCAGCATCACTCAATACATCTGTAAATATAGGATCATTAATAAGTGTCGTCCCTTTCCTAATATCACAATTGGAGCGCAGTGTCGAATACAAAACAGAGGTAATAAACGAAAGTTCACCAAAAGTATATTGTACTTGGCAAGAAGTAGAAATACTCGTAGAGACCCTAGCAAGTAAAATAAAAAGATCATCTAAAAAATATGATGTTATCCTAGCAATTACAAATGGCGGGATTATTCCAGCTAGATTGATGGCACGGGAGCTACATATTGATGATATAAAGTTCATACCAATTAGAAACAAACAATTATTTATAAAAGAAATGTATCCATTGCGTAAAGATAAAAAATATCTTGTAGTTGATGAGATATACGATACTGGTAATACATTTTTCAAAATGTCTGATGCATTGAGCGAGTTCAATTGCGATTTTGTATTTCTTATAAGTAGATACAAAGATAGCAATGCTAAGACGGTCGCAAAAGTATTAAATCACAATAAATGGGTTGTATTTCCATGGGAAAGTAAAAGATATAGCCCTTGATCTATTTTGAGGAAATCTAAATGTAATGATTTATACGTACATATAATTTTTAACCATTGGATGGTAAGTCATGCTGGAATGTTTATAACGTTGAATTCTGAATTGGATAAAGCTGTTATTACTCAATGAAGAAAATTTCAGGTTTGGGACAAAGAATCGAGTCACTTGGCTCATTGAATCGTCCTACCTCAGTTATAGAATTGAAACGAAAGATTACCTCAGCTAATCATAGAAAACCTGATCTGATTATTAAAAATGCAAACATAGTAAACGTTTTTTCAGGAGAGATCTACAATGCTAATGTTGCGATCGCCGACGGGATATTTGTAGGCATTTGGGATGTAGGAGGAGAAGGAGGAGGAAATACAGAGAACATCAATGCTGAGAGTGTATTTGATGCACAAGGGAGATTTATGTCCCCTGGGCTTATAGATGGACATATCCATATTGAATCAACATTTCTTTCTCCAACTGAATTTTGGAATATATTTGCACCACATGGGACGTCAGCTGTAATTTGCGATCCCCATGAAATCACTAATGTACTTGGTACTCGTGGGATTGACTATATACTACAATCAACTCACAATCAGCCTGTAAAAGTTTATCTTATGATGCCTTCCTGTGTTCCAGCTACAAATATGGAAACATCTGGAGCTACTATTCTTGCAGATGACATAGGCTGTTACTTGCATCAGTACCCTGATCGAATTATTGGTTTGGGAGAAATGATGAATTATCCTGGTGTGATAGCAGGAGATAATGTAGTACTATCAAAACTTTTGGCTGCAGAAGACAGACCCAAAGATGGGCATGCTCCACTCCTTTCTGGACACTTGTTGGATGCATATATTCTTGCTGGGATAGAAAGTGATCACGAATGTTCTAACATTAATGAAGCTAGAGAAAAATTACGAAAAGGGATGCATGTTATGATAAGAGAGGGAACACATGAGAAGAATTTAAAGGATTTAATTCCTCTTGTTAACGAATACAATAGTTCTAGGTTCAGTCTTGTTTCAGATGACCGTGATCCAATCGACTTGAAGGAAAATGGGCATGTTGATTCCTTGATCCGCATGGCCATTTCTTGTGGTGTACCGCCTGTACGAGCAATCCAGATGGCATCCATTAATACTGCCAGGTATTTTGGACTGAAAGACTATGGTGCCATAGCGATAGGATTCAAAGCGAATTTTATACTTTTAGATGACTTGAATTCATTTACGATTTCAGAGGTTTTTCTGGATGGGCAAAGA